>NZ_JBVHEH010000001.1:237980-462800 GCF_055562955.1 Kitasatospora sp. NPDC015121 | reverse complement strand
CCTCCTCCGCGCCCGCCGTCGGCTCCGCCAAGCGCCACACCGCCGAACAGCGCGCCCTGGTCGACGAGGTCTTCTCCCTCTGACCCCACCCCCGCACCCGGCACCACCCCGCCCCGCCCCCCACACCCCGGGAGGCGGGGCGGCACCGTTCCCGGACGGTTTCACGGCGGGCGGGGCGGGAATCCGACTCGGGCGGCCGGTCGGGCGCGGTCGTCTCGCTGGGGGAGGGGTGTGCGGTGGCGGGGTCGTCGGGCGGGGGCAGACGGTGGTGGCGGGCGCTGCGGCGCACGCCGTTGACGATGTGGAACGAGGACGTCACCGACTTCGCGGCGGCCCTCACGTACTACGCGATCCTGGCGATCCTCCCGGCGCTGCTGGCCACGGTGGTGGGTTTCGCGCTGGTCAGTCCGGCGGCGGCGAGGGAGGCGGCGGTGCGGCTGGCGGCGCTGGTGCCGGGGCAGGCGGGGGCGGAGCTGGGCGGGGTGCTGACCCAGGCGCTGGGCGGCGGTTCGGCGGGCTGGACGCTGCTGGTGGCGGGCGCCGGCAGCGCGCTGTGGTCGTGCTGCAGCTACCTGGCCGTGTTCCGGCGGGCGCTGCACCGGATGCACGGCACCACTGACCGGCGTTCCCCGCTGCGGAAGGTGCCGCGGATCGTGGTGACCGCCGCCGTGCTGCTGGTGCTGCTGGCGGTGGGCGCCCTGGCGCTGATCCTGAGCGGCCCGGTCGCCCAGGTGGTGGGCCGGGTGCTGCACTTGGGCGGGACGGCCCCGCTGGTGTGGTCGGTGGTCCGCTGGCCGGTGCTGCTGGTGGTGGCGGCGGGGCTGGTGATGATCGTGCTCCGGACCGGGCCCGAGGCGGCCTGGCGGCGGTACGGCAGCCTGCCGGGCGGCGCGCTGGCGGCGGCGCTCTGGCTGCTCCTCTCGGCCGGATTCGCGCTGTACACGAGCACGTTGGGGACGTACAGCCGCCTGTACGGTTCGCTGGCGGGGGCGGTGGTGTTCCTGGTCTGGCTCTGGCTCTCCAACCTGGCGCTGCTGGCGGGCGCGCAGTTCACCGCCGAGCTGCGCCGCGTGGTCGGCCGACGGCCCGGACGGGCCTACACCGTGCCCTGCCAGCAGTGCGGGCCGAGGAAGGTCTTGATGTCGGAGGCGAGGCCGTTGTCGGGGTTCACGGTGAAGCCGAGTTCGTAGAGGGTGTTCTTGTCCCAGCCGGTGGTGAGCAGGCGGATCGGGACGTCGCCGGGGTGGGCCTGGAGGGTGGCCTTGAGTTCGGCGACGACGTCGGGGGTGAGGCGGCCGACGGGGGCGGTGATCTGGACGGGGGGCTTGGTGCCGAGCTCGGCGGAGGACATGTCGAGGGTGGTGATCTCCTGGCCGAAGATGCTCAGGGAGCCGTCGCGCTCGTTGAGGCGGCCGCGGACGGAGATGACGTTGTCCTCGACCATCTGGGCGGACATCAGCTGGTAGGCGGCGGGGAAGAAGAGCACCTCGATGGAGCCGTCGCGGTCGGCGAGGGTGATGATCGCCCAGGCATTGCCGGCCTTGTTGATCCGGCGGTCGACGCCGGTGATCAGGCCGGAGAGGCGGACCTCGCCCTCGGTGCGGCCGGAGTTGAGGAGGTCGACCAGGGAGACGTCGCGGTTCTTGGTGAGGATGTGCTCGGCGCCGTCCAGCGGGTGGCTGGAGACGTAGAGGCCGAGCATCTCGCGTTCCAGGCCGAGGAGCTGCTTGCGCGGCCACTCGCGGTCGGTGAGCTGGAAGTCGAGGCCGATGGCGGGGGTGTCGTCGCCGCCGAGCATCGCGAACAGGTCGTCCTGGCCGATCGCCTGCTGCTTCTTGAGGCCGGTGACGGCGTCGATGGCGCTCTCGTGGACGGTGCTGAGCGAGAGCCGGGTGTGGCCGAGCGAGTCGAAGGCGCCGGCCTTGATCAGCGAGTCGACGGTGCGCTTGTTGCAGACGACCAGTTCGACCTTGTCGAGGAAGTCGGCGAAGGAGGTGTACTTGCCCTTCGCCTCCCGGGTGGCGACCAGCGACTCGATCACCGGGACGCCGACGTTGCGCACCGCCTTCAGGCCGAAGCGGACGTCGCTGCCGACGGCGGTGAAGTCGACGACGGACTCGTTGACGTCCGGGGAGAGGATCCGGATGCCCATCGCCCGGCACTCGGCCAGGTAGACGGCCATCTTGTCCTTGTCGTCGGCGACCGAGGTGAGCAGGGCGGCCATGTACTCGGCCGGGTAGTTCGCCTTCAGGTAGGCGGTCTGGTACGAGACCAGGCCGTACGCGGCGGAGTGCGACTTGTTGAAGGCGTAGCCGGCGAACGGGACCAGCACGTCCCAGACGGCCTGGATCGCCTCGTCCGAGTAGCCGCGCTCCTTGCAGCCCGCGTGGAAGGGCACGAACTCCTTCTCCAGCACCTCCTTCTTCTTCTTGCCCATCGCGCGGCGCAGCAGGTCGGCCTGGCCGAGCGAGTAGCCGGCCAGCACCTGGGCGGCGCGCTGCACCTGCTCCTGGTAGACGATCAGGCCGTAGGTGGGGCCGAGGACCTCCTTGAGGGGTTCCTCCAGCTCCGGGTGGATCGGGATGATCTCCTGCTGGGCGTTCTTGCGCAGCGCGTAGTTGGTGTGCGAGTTCATGCCCATCGGGCCGGGCCGGTACAGCGCGGAGACGGCGGAGATGTCGGCGAACTCGGTGGGCTTCATCAGGCGCAGCAGGGCGCGCATCGGGCCGCCGTCGAGCTGGAAGACGCCGAGGGTGTCGCCCCGGGCGAGCAGCTGGTAGGTGGTGGGGTCGTCGATCGGGATCTTGTCGATGTCGACGTCGACGCCCCGGTTGGCCTTCACGATCTTGATGCAGTGGTCGATGATGCCCAGGTTCCGCAGACCCAGGAAGTCCATCTTGATCAGGCCCATGGCTTCGCACGACGGGTAGTCGAAGCCGGTGATGATGGTGCCGTCCTTGTCCCGCATGTGCAGCGGGATCAGGTCGAGCAGCGGCGTCGAGGAGAGGATCACCGCGGCCGCGTGCACGCCGGTGCCGCGGATCAGGCCCTCGATGCCGAGGCCGGTGTCGATGATCTTCTTGACGTCCGGCTCGTTCTCGTACAGCGAGCGGATCTCGGTGCCCTCGTTGTACCGGGGGTGCTTCTCGTTGAACAGGTCGGCCAGCGGGACGCCCTTGCCCATCACGTCCGGCGGCATCGCCTTGGTGATCCGGTCGCCCATCGAGAACGGGTAGCCGAGGATGCGGTTGGCGTCCTTGACGGCGGCCTTGGCCTTGATGGTGCCGAAGGTGTTGACCTGCGCGGTGTACGCGGAGCCGTACTTCTCGGTGACGTAGCGCACCATCTGGTCGCGCTGGCGGTCGTCGAAGTCGATGTCGACGTCCGGGGGGTTGATGCGCTCGGGGTTGAGGAAGCGCTCGAACAGCAGGTCGTGCTCCAGCGGGTCGAGCTGGGTGATGCCGGTCAGGTAGGCGACCATCGAGCCGGCCGCCGAGCCGCGGCCCGGGCCGACCGGGATGCCGTTGTCGCGGCCGTACTGGCAGATGTCGGCGACCACGAGGAAGTAGGCGTCGAACCCCATCGGGGTGATCACGCCCATCTCCAGCTCGACCCGGTCCAGCACCTCCTGGCTCGGGTTGTCGCCGTAGCGGTGCTGGAGGCCGGCGGCGATCTTCTTGCGCAGGAAGGACGCCTGGGTCTCGCCCTCGGGCACGTCGAACTGCGGCATCCGGTCGACGTAGGTGAAGACCTCCTCGTACGACTCGATCCGCTCGGCGATGGCGAGGGTGTTGTCGCAGGCCTCCGGGAGGTCGCGGAACAGCTCGCGCATCTCCTCGGAGGTCTTCACGTAGTAGCCGGAGCCGTTGAACTTGAAGCGGTTCGGGTCGTCCTTGTTCTTGCCCACGCCGACACAGAGCAGGCTGTCGTGCGCGTCGGCCTGGTCGGCGGTGACGTAGTGCGAGTCGTTGGTGGCCAGCAGCGGGATGTTCAGCTGCTTGGCGAGGCGCAGCAGGTCGGCCCGGACGTCCTGCTCGATGGACAGGCCGTGGTCCATCAGCTCCAGGAAGTAGTTCTCCTTGCCGAAGATGTCCTGGTAGGCGCCCGCCGCCTTGACCGCCTCCTCGTACTGGCCCAGCCGCAGCCGGGTCTGCACCTCGCCGGACGGGCAGCCGGTGGTGGCGATGATGCCGGTGGCGTTGGCGGCGATCAGCTCCCGGTCCATCCGGGGCTTCATGTAGTAGCCCTCCATCGAGGCGAGGGAGGAGAGCCTGAACAGGTTGCGCAGCCCGGTGGCGTTCTGCGCCCACATCGTCATGTGGGTGTAGCGGCCGCCACCGGAGACGTCCTTGCCGCCCTCGCCGTCCGACCCGGTCGGGCGCTGGCCGCCCGGCGACCAGAACACCTGCTTCTTCTCGAACCGCGAACCGGGCGCGACGTACGCCTCGATGCCGATGATCGGCTTCACCCCGGTCTTCGCGGCCGCGTGGAAGAACTCGTACGCGCCGAACATGTTTCCGTGGTCGCTCATCGCGATCGCGGGCATGCCCTGTCTCTCCGCCTCCGCGAAGAGCTTCCCGTTCTTCGCGGCGCCGTCCAGCATCGAGTACTCGGTGTGGACGTGCAGGTGGGCGAAGCTGTCGGCCACGGCGGTGCGCTCCTCGGATGGGCGTGCGGAAGGACTCCCCACCCTAATGCGGCCGGGCCCTCCCGCCGCGCCCGATCGGCGGATCGCCACCCCGCGCGCGTGTACCTTTCACGGTCGCGGACGCGGTCCGTTTACACCCCCCGACCGGCCGGTTACTTTGAGGCTCCGGAGCGCGCCCGGGTCCCCACGCATGGCATGCGCATGTCTTTTTCCCAGTCAGACGGCCCGCCCGGCCGGGACGGCACCGGCGGGCCCCCTCCACCGAGGTGGTGAAACCCCCATGACCCGACGCACGACCCCCACCCTCCTCGCCGCCCTGGCGACCGCGGTCGCCACCCTCTGCGCGCTGCTGATCGGCCAGCCGCCCGCCCAGGCGCACGGCGTGGCGATGGTGCCGGGCTCCCGCACCTACCTGTGCTACCAGGACGGCCTCACCGGCACCGGCGCGCTCACCCCCACCAACCCGGCCTGCCAGGCCGCCCTCGCGCAGAGCGGCCCCACGCCGCTCTACAACTGGTTCGCGGTGCTCGACTCCAACGCGGGCGGCCGCGGCCAGGGATACGTGCCGGACGGCACCCTGTGCAGCGCCGGCAACAAGTCCCCGTACGACTTCTCCGCCTACAACGCGGCCCGCGACGACTGGCCCAAGACCCACCTCACCGCCGGCGCGACCATCGAGGTCGACTACTCGAACTGGGCCGCGCACCCCGGCGAGTTCCGGGTCTACGTCACCAAGCAGGGATGGTCGCCCACCACCCCGCTGGCCTGGGCCGACCTCGGCCTGGTCGCCACCACCGCCAACCCGCCGCAGGCCGGCAGCTCCGGCGCGGACGGCGGCCACTACTACTGGAACCTCACCCTGCCGTCCGGGCGCAGCGGGCCCGCCCTGATGTTCATCCAGTGGGTGCGCTCGGACAGCCAGGAGAACTTCTTCTCCTGCTCGGACATCGTCTTCGACGGCGGCCACGGCGAGGTCACCGGCATCCACCAGCCGAGCCCGTCGGCGTCCCCGAGCCCGAGCCCGAGCGCCAGTGCGAGCGCCAGCCCGAGCCCGTCCGCCAGCGCGTCCGCCAGCGCCAGCCCGTCCCCGTCCCCGTCCGCCAGCGCCAGTGGCAGCCCGATGCCGAGCAGCGGGTGCATGGCGACGTACAGCGTGGTCGGCACCTGGGGCGGGGGCTTCCAGGCGGCGGTGGAGGTGATGAACCACAACGCGACGCCGGTCAGCTCCTGGACGCTGAAGTGGAGGACCGGCGCCGGCACCACGATCACCAACCTGTGGAACGGCACGCTGACCGCGTCCGGCAGTGACGTGACGGTGCGGAACGCGGCCTACAACGGCACCATCGGCGCGAACTCCAGCACCACCTTCGGCTTCACCGCCAACTCCACCGGCAACAACCTCCCGGCCGGCTCCCTCACCTGCACCGCCTCGTGACACCCGGGGCCCCGGACCCGCGCCAGGGTCCGGGGCCCGTACCCCCAGGAAACGCCCACGGACGGAAACGGCAAGGAGGTTCGACATGGTACGGAGCGGTGCGCGGGGCCGGGCGGCGGTGCTCGCGGCGGTGGTGGCGGTGGTCCTCGGGCTGCTGGCCGGAACGGGGGAGCGACCGGCCTGGAGCGCGACCGGCGGGGCCTGTCAGGTCGCCTGGACGAACAACGAGTGGAACGGCGGCTTCACCGCGCAGGTGACGGTCACCAACACGGGCGCGCCGGTGAGCGGCTGGACGCTGAGCTGGACCTTCGCGGCCGGGCAGCGGGTGACCTCGGCCTGGAACGCGCAGGTGAGCCAGAGCGGCACCGCCGTGACGGCGAGCAGCCTGGGCTACAACGGGAGCGTCGGCAGCGGGGGCTCGGTGGCCTTCGGGTTCCAGGGCACCTGGTCGGGCGGCAATCCGGTCCCGACCGATTTCGCCTTCAACGGCGCTTCGTGCCAGGGCGGTCCGGTCAGCCAGTCGCCCACGCCGACCCCCTCCCCGACGCCGTCCCCGACCCCGTCCCCGTCGTCTTCCCCTTCCCCGTCCCCGTCGTCGTCCACGGCCGGTCCCGCCGGCTGCGGCGGGGCGGTGGTCTGCTCGGGCTTCGAGGACCAGAGCGGCAGCACGCTGACCGGTGACTGGGCCGTCGCCGCGCCCGACTGCTCGGGGGCCGGGAAGGTGGCCGTCGACACCTCGGTGGTGCACGGCGGCGGGCGCTCGCTGCGGGTCGACGGGCAGGCCGGGTACTGCAACCACGTGTTCGCGGCCACCACCAAGAACGTCGCCTCGGTCGGCCCGGTGGTGTACGCCCGGTACTGGGTCCGGCACGGCACCGCGCTGCCGGCCGACCACGTCGCGATGGTCACCATGGCGGACGGCAACGACGGGAACCGGCACCTTCGGCTGGGCGGCCAGAACGGCGCCCTGCAGTGGAACCGCGAGTCCGACGACGCCACGCTGCCCGCGCAGAGCCCGGTCGGGGTCGCGCAGAGCGTGCCGCTGCCGGTGAACCAGTGGGTGTGCGTCCGCTTCGCCGTCGACACCACCCGGCAGTCCATGGACACCTGGGTCGACGACCGGCTGGTGCCCGGCCTGCACGACGACGGGGTCCCCACCGCCGACGTCGACCAGCAGTGGCTCGTCCGCACCACCGCGCCGCGGCCGGTCACCCTGCACCTCGGCTGGGAGGCCTACGGCAACGGCGCCGACACCCTCTGGTACGACGACGTGGCGCTGGGCTCCGCGCCGATCGCCTGCTGAAGCCGCGCTCCGGCTCCGACCCCGGCTCCGGCCCCGGTTCCCGGGTCGGAGCCGGGGCGCGCGGGCCGTCCGCCGGACGCGTGCCTCAGATCCGTCCCTTGCGCACCGAGTGCACCGTCGCGCCGGCCAGCGCCAGCGTCGAGCGGAACAGCGACAGCCGCTCGTGCCGGCGGTACAGCGCCCAGTTGTGCTCGACCAGCGACAGCTTGTTCGAGGAGAGCGAGCCCGCCCGGCCGGCCCGGTAGATCGCCAGCGGCTCCCGCAGGCCCCGGGCGACGTGCCCGTCCCGCATGATCGACAGCCACAGCGCGTAGTCCTGCCGCTTCGGCATGTCCGGCATCAGCCGGGTGCCCAGCGCCCGGCGGTCGTACATCGCGGTCAGGGCGCCGATGTGGTCCTGCACCAGCATGTCCCGGTACGTCACGCGGTCCCGGGCCGCCACCACCCGCCCGTTCGGCGTGAAGTCGCGGGCCTCGCCCACGTGGTCGCCGTCGACCTTGTAGTAGGAGGTGAACGTCAGCGGCGCGTCCCCGGCCTCGGCGAACGCCAGCTGCCGTTCCAGCTTCTCCGGCAGCCACATGTCGTCGCTGTCCAGGAACGCCACGTAGGCGCCCCGCGCCCGGGCCAGCGCCAGGTTGCGGGCCTTGGCGGCGCCGCCCTGCCGGGGCGCCGGCTGCGGACGCACCCGGTCGTCCTGCCGGGCCAGCTCGTGCAGCAGGTCCGGCGAACCGTCGCTGGAGGCGTCGTCGGTGATCAGCAGCTCGACGTCCGCATGGGTCTGCGCGAGCACGGAGCGCACCGAAGCACCAAGGGTGGCGGCCGAGTTGTGCACCGGCATCACCACGGAAACCAGGGGCACTGCGCTGCTCCTTAACCGGGTCGGAGACGACAGGAAGGTCGTTGCCGCAGGCCGGGGGCGGGTGCGGCGGCGGTGGGCCGCCGCGCCACCGGATTGCGACGCGGACCTGAACCGTATCAAGCGGGCCGCCGCCGGTGCGCCGTGAGTGCGGGACGCTGCGGGCTCCTCGACCGCGCCACCGCCGCACCGGTCGGGCGGACGCCCCGCGCCGAAATGACCGGAGCCGCCGTCAACCACGTTCAGAAGATGGGCATTCCAATGATTTTCTGCTGTGCGCGGGGATATCCCTTTCCGGTACTCTCGGCCCGAACGACAGGAAATTCCCGACCGGTTCGTCCGGCTCGGCACGCGCGGCTGCGGCGGTGAGGGCGGATGGGTGCGTTGAGCGGTGCCACGGCCGGTCCGGTGGACGCGGACGGGCTGCTCCGGTCGGTCCTGGCCGCCGGGCCGGACGCCGGGGCGGATCCGTACCCGGCGCTCGCCGCGCTGCGGGACGCCGCTCCGGTGCTGTACTGCCCGGAGTTGGACACCCGCTTCCTGACCGGGTTCGCCGACTGCCAGGCCGTGCTCTCCGGCCCCGCCTTCGCGGTGCCGGACCGGGAGTGGCTGCGGCGCGCGCACCCCGACTGGCCGGCCCGCCCGGCCGCGGACTTCTTCTACGCCTCGCTGCTCGGCACCAACGGCGCCGCCCACGAGCGGCTGCGCGGCCCGCTCGCGGCGGCCTTCGGGCCGCGCCGGGTGGCGGAACTCCCGACCGCCGTGGAGAAGATCGTCGACGAATTGCTCGACGATCTCGCGGACGCGCTGGCGGGCGGTGCGACGGCCGAATTCCAGGCACTGGTGGGGTACCCGCTGCCGGTCGCGGTGGTCGGTGAACTGATCGGGGTGCCCCGCGCGGACCAGGCGCACTTCCACCGGCTCGGCCGGGACGCCGCCCGGCTGCTGGAACCGGTCCGCTCGGACGAGGACTGGCGGCGGGCGGACGCGGCCGTCACCGAACTGCGGACGTACTTCACCGCCCTGCTGCGCGACCGCCGCGCCCGCCCCGCCGGGGACCTCGCCTCCGACCTGCTCCGGGACCCCGGCGGACGGCCGCTCGGCGAAGCCGAGACGGCGGACCTGCTGCTGCTGGTCTTCGTGGCCGGCTTCGAGACCACCGCCGGCCTGCTCGGCACCGCCGTCCACGCCCTGCTCACCCACCCCGACCAGGCCGCGCAGCTGCGCGCCGACCCCGGCCTGCTGCCCGGCGCCGTCGAGGAGGCGCTGCGCTGGGACGGGCCCGTCCTGATGACCGAGCGGCTGGCGCTGCGCCCGGTCGAGGTCGGCGGGGCGGCCGTCCCGGCCGGGGGCAGCGTCACCGCCGTGCTCGGCGCCGCCAACCGGGACCCGGCCCGCCACCCCGACCCGGACGCGTTCCTGGTCCGCCGCACCGGCAGCCACGTGCTGAGCTTCGGCGCCGGACCGCACTACTGCCTCGGCGCGGCACTGGCCCGGCTGGAGGGCGCGCTGCTGCTGGGCCGCCTGCTCGACCGCTTCCCGCGCCTCGCCCCCGCCGGGGCGCCCACCCGGCGCGCCTCGGCCTGCCTGCGCGCGTTCGACGCGCTCCCGCTGGCGGACGACACCGCCTGACCCTCCGCCCGCCGCACCCCCTCCCGAAGGACGTGCCCGTGAACTTCCTGCACCGCGAACGCGCCGAACTCGACGCGCTGATGCCCGGGTTGGACCAGGAGCTGGCCCGCCACCCGCTGGCCGACCTGGAGCGCACGCCCAGCCCGGCGGTCGCCGCGTTCAAGGCGGCCGGCGGCCCCGGCCTGCTGGTGCCCGCCGCCTACGCCGGGGCGGGCGCGAGCGCGCTGCAGGCCGTCCGGGTGCAGCGGGCGGTCGGGGCCCGCTGCCCCTCGCTCGCGGTCGCCACCACCATGCACCACTTCTCGGTCGCGGGCCTGGTCGAGGCCGCGAAGTACGGCGACGGCCTGGAGGGCGCGCTGCTGGAGACCGTCGCCAAGCGGCGGCTGCTGGTGGCCTCCGGGTTCGCCGAGGGCCGCCCCGGGCAGAACATCCTCACCCCGCACCTGAGCGCCGAGCGGCGCGGCGACCGGATCGTGCTGAACGGCAGCAAGAAGCCGTGCAGCCTGGCCCGCTCGATGGACCTGCTGACCGCCTCCGTCGCGCTCACCGGCCCGGACGGCGTCGACCGCCTCGCCGTCGCGCTGATCCCCGCCGACACCCCCGGCATCAGCGTCCACCCGTTCTGGGGCACGCCGATCCTCGCCGGCGCCGAGAGCGACGAAGTCCGGCTCACCGACGTCGAGCTGGACCCGTCCATGGTGGTCGTCACCGAGGTCACCGCCGACGCCGTGCCGGACGCGCTGAACACCGCCGGGTTCCTCTGGTTCGAACTGCTGCTGACCGCCGGCTACCTCGGCGTCGCCAGCGCCCTGGTCGAACGGACGCTGCGCCGCCCCGGCGGCGACACCGACGACCCGACGCCCTACCTCGTCCCGGTCGAGGCCGCGGTGCTCGCCGTCGAGGCCGTCGCCCGGGCGATGGACGACGGGCCCTGGGACGAGGAACTGCTGGTCCGGGCGCTGACCGCCCGCTACGCCGCGCAGGACGCCGTCGCCGAGAGCGCACGGGCCTGCCTGGCGGCGCTCGGCGGGATGTCCTTCATCACCTCCCCGGACTGCTCCTACCTGGCCTCCGCCGCCGTCGGCCTGACCTTCCACCCGCCGGCCCGCACCAGGATGGCCCGCCCGCTGCGGGAGTTCCTGGACGGCCGCCCGCTGCGGATCGGCTGAACCGGTGCGGCGACCGGTGGAAGGAACCCGGCGGTGGTCCACGGGCCGCCACCGGGTCGACGTGCTGCGCGGCGTCGGCGAGCTGCCGCCCGGCCTGTGGGAGCGGCTGGCCCCGGCGGACGACCCGATGTGGTCCCGCGAGGTGTTCACCGCACTGGAACGCGCCCGGGTCGGCCCCGACGGCTACGCCCACCTGCTGCTGCGCCGGGACGGCGAACCCGTCGCGGTGCTGCCGCTCTGCCTCTTCCGCGACCTGCGGCTGGACCGGATCGTCGGCCCCGCCGAACGCCGCCGCCTCGCCCCGCTGAACCGCCTCGCCCCCGGCCTGCTCCGGGTGCCCACGCTGTTCTGCGGCCACCTGCTCGGCCAGGGCCGGCTGCCCGCCGCCGCGCCGCTCGACCCGGCCGCCGGACGGCTGCTGGTCGCCGCCGCGCTCGACCTCGCCCGGCGCGAACGCCTCGGCACCGTCCTGTTCAAGGACTTCGCCGGACCGGACCTCGCCCCGCTGCGCACCCCGCTGCGCGAGGCCGGGTTCTTCCTCGCCCCCGCCCTGCCCGACACCGAACTCACCCTGGACGGCGGCTCGTTCGACGACTACCTGGCCGCCCTCCCGGCCAAGCCGCGCCGCAACGCCCGGGCCAAGATCCGTCGATTCGAAGCCCAACCCGGCCTGCGGATCGAGGTGTTGACCGAGTACCGGCACCTGCTGCCGCAACTCCTCGCCCTCTACCGGCAGGTGATGGACCGGGCCGACCAGACCCTCGACGTGCTCGACCACGCCTTCCTGGCCGCCGTCGCCGCCGACCCGCGCAGCCGCCTGGTGGTCTGCCTGGAGACCCGGGGAAGCACCGAACGGGCGGTGGGCTTCCTGCTCTGCCTGTTCGGCCCGGACGGCACCGCCGCGACCGGCGCCCGGATCGGCCTCGACTACCGCCTCGCCCACCGGGCCGCGCTCTACCACAACCTGCACTACGCGGCCGTCCGGCTGGCGATCGCCGCCGGCTGCCGCCGGATCCGCTTCGCCCAGACCGCGTACCTGCCCAAGGTCGAGATGGGCTGCGCGCTGGTCGAGCAGTGGCACGCGATGACGCACGTCCGGCCGCTGCCCCGCGCCGTGCTGCGCCGGGTTCTGCCGCCCGCCCTGGCCGCCGCCCGCGCCGAGGCGCTCGGCCCGCACGACCCCCGCCGATCTGCTGAAAGGCCGTCACATGCCGCACGTTGAAGTCGAGTTGCCCGTCAGCGCGGCGCCCGAGGACGCCTGGCCGGTGGTGCTGGACGTCCTCGGCTACCCCGCCTGCATGGAGAGCGTCGACTCGGTCGAACTCGTCGAACAGACCGACGAGTCGCACCGCACCACCGCCTGGTCGGTCCGGCTGGAGGGCTCGGTGCTGCGCTGGGTCGAGGCCGAGGTGATCGACCACGCCGCCCGCCGCTTCGACTTCGAGCAACTCACCGGCGACCTCGGCTCGTTCGCCGGCCACTGGGCGGTGACCCCCGCACCGGACGGCGGCAGCACCGTCGCCCTGCGGGTCGACTTCGACCTCGGCATCCCGCTGCTCGCCGACATGCTCAACCCCGTCGCGGCCGACGCCCTGCGGGAGAGCGCCGCGCAGATGCTCGGCGCGCTGGAGCGGCGGATGCGCCCCGACCTCGAAGGGGCCGCCCGATGACCGCCGTCGACGCACCGGCCGGCCCGGGAGCCGCACCCGCCGGCCCGGGAGCCGCACCCGCCGGCCCGGGAGCCGCACCGGCGGTCGACGCCGCGGTCGCCTTCGACCGGCTGCGCCGCCACCTCTCCCCGAAACTCGCGCTCACCGGCGGCTTCGCCGGCCGCGGCGCCGTCGAGGCGGCCGCCACCGGCTGCCGGGTCACTCTCTCCGACGGCCGCAGCGCACTCGACTTCGGCTCCTACGCCGTCACCCTGCTCGGCCACCGCCACCCCGCCGTCACCGCCGCCGTCCGGGCCCGGCTCGACACCATGCCGACCGCGACCCGCAGCCTGGCCAACCCGGTCGCCGCCGAGGCCGCCGCCCGGCTCAGCGGCTACCTCGGCGACGCCCTCCCCAAGGTCCACTTCGGCCTGAACGGCGCCGACGTGGTCGAAGTCGCGGTGAAACTCGCCAGGTTGGCCACCGGACGCCCCCGCGTGCTGGCCGTCCGGGGCGGCTTCCACGGCAAGTCGCTGGGCGCCCTCGCGCTCACCCACAGCCCGCTCTACCGGCGCGGTCTGCTCGGCTGCGAGGTCGACACCGTGCACGTCGCCGCCGACGACGAGGCCGCCGTCGCCCGCGAGAGCGCCGACGGGCAGCTCGCCGCCGTCGTCCTGGAACCCGTCCAGGGCGAGAACGGCGCCCGGCCGCTGCCCACCGAGGTGCTGCGCCAGTGGTGCGCGGACGCCGCCCGGGCCGGCGCGTTCGTCATCGTCGACGAGATCCAGTGCGGCCTGCGCCGCTGCGGCGAACGCTCGGTCGCGCTCGCCGACGGCCTGCCGGTCGACGCCGTGCTGCTCGGCAAGCCGCTCGGCGGCGGCGTCGTCCCGCTCTCCGCGCTGCTGTGCACCGAGCGCCTGTACGCGCCGCTGGCCGCCGACCCGTTCCTGCACTCGGCGACCTTCGGCGGCCACCCGCTGAGCTGCGCCGCCGTCCCCGCCGCCCTCGACGCGATCGAAGGACTCGCCGACCACGGACGCGAGTCGGCCGACCGGCTGGACGCCCTGCTGACCGGCCTGCGGCAGCGCCACCCCGCCGTGGTGCGCGCCCTGCCCGGCCGCGGCCTGCTGCGCGGCCTCGACTGCGCCACCCCGCGGCAGGCCGGCGCCATGGTCCTCGAACTGGCCGCCGCCGGCCTGCTGGTCTCCCCCTGCCTCAGCCGCCCCACCACCATCCGGCTGCTGCCGCCGCTGATCGCCACCCCCGCCGAACTCGACGAGGCCGCGGCCCTGCTGGACGCCGCACTCGCCGCCACCGGCCGCAACCACCCGGCCCCGGACCCGACCCCCGTCCCGGACCCGACCATCGAAGGAGCGCACCCAGGTGCTCACGCGTGAGGAACTCGCCGCCACGGTCCGGACGGTGGTCGCCGACGTCCTCGGCACCGAGCCCGAGGAACTGCGGGACCGGACCAGCCTGGCCGACGACTACGGCATCGACAGCCTCGAACTCATGGAGATCGGCGCCCGGTTGGAACGCACCCTGCGCCTGCGGATCGACCCCGACGACCTGGTCTCGGCCCGCGACGTCGGCCACGCCGTCGACCTGCTGCACGCCCGCCTGCGCGACCCCGCCACCGCCGCGCCCGGCAGCCGCACCGCCAACGCGGTCATCACCCTGACCGCGCCCGCGGGCGGCCCCGCGTGAGGCCCCGGGCGAGCGTCGACCGGCACCCGTCCGGCGGCCACCGGGTCGCCGTCACCGGCATCGGCCTGAAGACCCCGGCCGGCACCACCCTCGACGAGGCGTACGCCGCCGTGCTGGCCGGCAAGCCCACCGCGACCCGGCTCGACCGCCTCGCCGAGGCCGACCTGCCCGTCCACATCGCCTGCCTGGTACCGGAGTTCGACACCGAGCCGTACCTCAGCCGGCGCGAGGCCCGGCAGATCGACCGCCCCGCCCGGCTGCTGCTGTGCGCCGCCGCCGACGCGCTCGCCGACGCCGACCTGCCCGCCGGGCAGCCGCGCGAGCGGATCGGCGTCCAGATCGGCACCGGCATCGGCGGCCTCACCAGCATGGAGGACGCCACCGCCGGCTACGTCCACCGCCCCCGCGACCTGCCCGTGCACACCGTCCCGCGCACCATGGCCAACTCGCCCGCCTGCCGGGTCGCGCTGCGCCACGGATTCCAGGGCGTCTGCACCACCTACTCCAGCGCCTGCGCCAGCGGCGGCACCGCCCTCGCCGAGGCCGCCCGCCGGATCCGGTACGGCGAACTCGACGTCGCGGTGGCCGGCGGTGTCGACGCCGCCGTCAGCACCGTCGTGCTCGGCTCCTTCGCCCGGATGCGCGCCCTCTCCCTGCGCAACGACGAACCCGCCCTCGCCAGCCGCCCGTTCGACGCCGACCGGGACGGCTTCGTGATGGGCGAGGGCGCCGTCGTCCTGGTCCTGGAACGCTGGGCCGCGGCCCGCGCCCGCGGCGCCCGGATCCACGGCGAGATCGCCGGCTACGCCGAGAACTGCGACGCCTTCCACATCGCCGCCCCGCACGAGGACGGCGAAGTCGCCGCCCGCTGCATGCGCGCCGCCGTCGCCGACGCCGGACTCGCCCTCGCCGACATCGGCCACATCAGCGCCCACGGCACCTCCACCGTCCCCGGCGACCGCGCCGAGGCCCGCGCCGTCGCCCGCTGCTACGGCGCCGCGCCCCCGCCCGTCACCGCGATCAAGGGCGTCACCGGCCACCTGATCGGCGCCGCCGGGGCCCTCGCCGCCGCGCTCGCGCTGCGCTGCGCCGCCGACGGACTCGTCCCGCCGATCGCCAACCTGCGGGCCAGCCCCGAAGCCGACCTGCTCGACCTCGTCCACCGCACCCCGCGCGCCGTCGCCCCCGCACCCGTCCTCTCCAACGCCTTCGGCTTCGGCGGCCAGAACGCCTGCCTGGTGCTCGCACCCCCCACCTGACCCACCCGAGAGGGAGCCACCCCATGCGCGTCCTGCTCACCGGCGCGACCGGCGTCGTCGGCACCGAACTCGCCGACCGGCTGAGGGCCGAGGCCCCCGCCGTCGACCTCGTCCCGGTCTCCCGCCGGGGCGAACGCACCGTCCGCTGGCGGATGGGCGCCGAACCCCCGCCGCCCGAACTCGCCGGCCACTGGGACGTCATCGTGCACGCCGCCGCCAGCACCCGCTGGACCCTCGGCCGCGACGAGGCCACCGCCGCCAACCTCGACCCGCTGCGCGCCGTCCTCGCCCTCGCCGACCGCGACACCCACCTCGTCCAGGTCTCCACCGCGTACGTCGGCGGCGACCGCAACCCCGAGGACCTGCGCGGCGCCGAGTTCGAGGGCTACCGCAACGGCTACGAGTGGTCCAAGGCCCGCTGCGAGGACCTCGCCCGCGACCGGCACTCCGGCCCGCTCACCCTGGTCCGCCCGCCGCTGGTCGTCGGCCGCCGGGACACCGGCGCGATCGCCCGCTTCTCCGGCCCCTACACCATGCTGCAGGCGCTGGTCTCCGGCACCGCCGCCGTCGTGGTCGGCGACCCGGCCGGCCACGCCGAGATCAGCCCCGTCGACGAGGTCGCCGCCGCGCTGGCCGCCGCCGTCCTCGCCGAACCGCCCGCGAGCCCCCGCACCGAGGTGATCGCCGCCGGCCCCGACAGCCTCGACCTCGACACCCTCCTCGACGTCATCCTCACCACGCTCAACGACTTCCGCGCCGCCCACGGCGCACCCCCCGTCGAACGCCCCCCGCTCATCCCCACCGACAGCTGGAACCGCTTCTTCCTCCCGCTCTCCGACCGCCACCTCACCCCGGTCCAGAGCCAGGCCGTCCGGCTCCTCGCCATGTTCCAGAGCTACACCAGCATGCGCCGCCCGTTCACCCCCACCTGGAAGGTCCCCGACCCGGCCGGCGCGATGGCCGCCTCCGTCCACCACTGGGCCCGGCGCCGCCCCCGCCTCGCCCTGGCCCGCCCCGAACCCTGGACCCTGCTCGCCCCCGCCCGCTGAAGCGTTCCGGCGGACGGGGGCGAGCAGGGTCACCGGTGGGTTCAGGTGGTGGTGCAGGTGGCGGTGGGCCAGGTGGTGGAGCCGTTCTTCATGATGGTCATGCCCCAGCTGTTGCCGGAGCCGTTGGGGGTGGCGACCAGGGTCTGGGCGTCGGGGTAGGTGGCGTTGGTGTTCCAGGTGGAGCTGACCTTCTCGGGGCTGGGGACCTTGACGGTGACCTTCCAGTTGGACGCGCCGGTGACGTTGACGTTCAGGTTGTAGCGGTCGCTCCAGGAGGCGCCGGCCGAGAGGGTGGCGGTGCAGCTGCCGCCGGTGCCGCCGCCACCCGTGCCGCCGCCGGTGGTGGTGCCGAGGGTGAGGTTGGAGTTGCCGCTGCTCTGGTAGCCCTCGGTGGCCAGGATCTCGTAGTTCATGGTGCCGAGGTTCATGCCGTGCTGGGCCCAGGCGTCGAAGTGGTTGCCGACGGTGATGGTGCCGCCGGTCCGCTTGGACTGGCGGACGCTCCAGTACTGGTTGAAGGTCTTGTTGCCCTCGATGGAGGGGGCGTTGTAGCGGGTGGTCTCGTAGATGTCGTAGGTGCCGCCGTCGCTGGTGACGGTGCCCTTGTAGGTGCCGGTGGGCTTGTACGAGCCGTAGTTCTCGACCACGTAGTACTCGACCAGCGGGTTGGTGGTCCAGCCGTACAGCGACAGGTACGCGTTGCCGTTGGTGCTCCACGTGCCCGAGTACGTCACCGGGTTGCGGGAGCCGGTGCTCCAGCCCTTGCCCGCGACGAAGTTGCCGGCGTTGGTCCAGGAGGTGCTGTAGTTGCCGCCGCCGTTCAGGGACATCGAGGCCGAGCCGGTGCCCTCGGTCCAGAACGAGTAGAAGTAACCGCCGTCGGTGCCGGTCTGGTTGGAGGTCACCGTCGCCGCGTCGGCGGTGCCGGGCAGCAGCACGACGGCGCTGAGGGCCAGCGGGAGGACACGGATCCGGCGGAGGGCGCGGGGGAGGTTCACGAGATCGTCCGTTCTGCGTGGGGGTGGGTGGGGGGAGGTGCTGCCAACCCGGTTGCACCGGTGGGTGGTTGGCACGACCGGGCTGGGCGTCAGTGTTGGCCCGACCCTGTCAGGCTGTCAACACTTTCGACATGATCCTCGAATGAGTCGGAGTGGCGAGAAGGGAACAATTCCCTGGTGGGGCAGCCTTCCTGGTCGGGCGAGAAGAGGCGCCCGCCGGGCATCCCGAGCCGTTCCGCCGAACAGCGGCCGCATTTTTCGATGAACCGGTCTCGAAAGTTTCGAAACGGCGGCCGGTGCTGGTCGACGGGAGGGTCGCCTCCCGGAATGGGGACGGGAGGCGACCGGTGCCCTTTCTTCCGGCGGGCCCGATGGTACGTGCACGCCTTTCGCGGTGGTGAATCCCCCGGAAAGGGCTGGGAATTGCCACTCCGGGCCGGGAGGGGGGAATTCATCGGCGCGGTGCGAATTCCGGCCGGGGATTCACCGGTGGGTTCAGGTGGTGGTGCAGGTGGCGGTGGGCCAGGTGGTGGAGCCGTTCTTCATGATGGTCATGCCCCAGCTGTTGCCGGAGCCGTTGGGGGTGGCGACCAGGGTCTGGGCGTCGGGGTAGGTGGCGTTGGTGTTCCAGGTGGAGCTGACCTTCTCGGGGCTGGGGACCTTGACGGTGACCTTCCAGTTGGACGCGCCGGTGACGTTGACGTTCAGGTTGTAGCGGTCGCTCCAGGAGGCGCCGGCCGAGAGGGTGGCGGTGCAGCTGCCGCCGGTGCCGCCGCCACCCGTGCCGCCGCCGTCGGTCGGGGCGACGGCCCGGCCGGTCTGCGGGGAGATCATGCCGGCGCACAGGCCGCGGGCCGCCAGGTTCTGGGCGATCTGCGGGATCGCGGCCAGCGTGTTGGCGGGCCACTCGTGCATCAGGATCACCTGCCCGTTGCCGAGCCGGCCGACCGCCTGGACGATCGCGGCGGTGCTCGCGCCGTTCCAGTCCTGCGAGTCGACGTCCCAGATCACCTCGGTCAGGCCGTACTTGGCCTCGACCGCCTTCAGGGTCGCGTTGGTCTCCCCGTACGGGGGCCGGAACAGCTTCGGCGTCCCGCCGCCCGCGGCCGCGATGGCGGACTGGGCGGTGCCGACCTCGGCGTCCATCTGGGCCTGGCTCTGCTGCACCAGGTGCGGGTGGGTGTTGCTGTGGTTGCCGACCCACATCCCGGCCGCCACCTCGGCCCTGACCTGGGCCGGGTAGGCGGCGGCGTACTGGCCCTCGTTGAACATGGTGGCCCGCAGTCCGTTCTGCTGGAGGGCGCTCAGCAGGGCCGGCGTGTGGTCGTTCGAGGGGCCGTCGTCGAAGGTCAGCCCGACGTAGCCGGTGCAGGCGGCCGCCCGCGCGGGGGTCGGGACGGCGGCGGTGGTGGCGGTCAGGGCGGCCGCCGCGACGGCGGTCAGGGCCAGGGCGGCGGCCAGGGGGCGTGGCGAGAGGCTGGTGAAGCTGCGCATGGGGGTGCGACTCCTCGTGGTTCGCTGGGGAGCCCGGGAGGCGGATGGAACCGGCGACCCGGCTCTCGTGGGGGGCGGCGCGTCGGCCGACTTCGAAGAGTTTTGACCCGGCAAGTTCGGGTGTCAATATTCGCGGCGTAAGTTTCGAAGCGAAAATCGAATGAGCCCGGGAATTCGGTTCCGAAACATTTTCGCATTCGGCCCGGAGCGGGCAGGCGACCGGCACTCGACCGGGCACGCGAGCGGGCGCGCCGACGGGGGTGTGACAGGATCCTGGGCCGTGACCATCCGCGTACTGCTCGCAGACGACCAGGAGGCGGTCCGCCGCGGCATGCGCCGGATCCTGGAGACCCAGCCGGACCTGGAGGTGGTCGGCGAGGCCGCCGACGGGGTGGCCGCGGTCGAGGCCGCCCGGCTGCTGCGCCCCGACGTGGCGCTGGTGGACGTCCGGATGCCCCGGATGGACGGGATCGAGGTGGTCCGGCGGCTGGCCGGCCCCGGGGCGGCGACTGCGACCAGGGTCGTCGTGGTCACCACCTTCGACCTCGACGAGTACGTGTACCCGGCGCTGCGCCACGGCGCCTCCGGCTTCCTGCTCAAGCGCGCGGGCCCGGCGCTGCTGGTCGAGGCGGTGCGGGCGGCGCACGCCGGCGACAGCCTGATCAGCCCGTCCGTCACGGTCCGGCTGCTGCGGCACGTCACCGGCCGCGCCCCGGCCCGGGACTCCGGCGCCCGGGACTCCGGCGCCCGCGGCCCCGGACCGGTGGAGCCGTTGACCGGGCGGGAGGCCGAGGTCGCCGGGAAGGTCGCGGAGGGGAAGACCAACGCCGACATCGCCGGGGAGCTGTTCATCTCGGCGGGCACGGTGAAGACCCACGTGGCTAGCATCCAGCGCAAGTTGGGCGTCCGGAACCGGGTCGGCATCGCGGTGCGCGCCTTCGAACTGGGGTACGCGCCGGCCCGCTGACGGCTGACCGCCCGTCAGGACACCGGCCGGCGAAGGCTCCGGCGGGCGGACAACCGGCGGGCCCGCTGCATAGGCTCGGACCCGTGCAGAGCGAACAGGCCGGGCGGGCGGGGGAGTCGGAAGGAACCGGGCGGGACGGGCGGGCGGCGGCGAGGCCCGAGCACCTGCGCCGCGCCTGCTGCGCGCTGCTGGCGGCCGCGCTGGTGCTCCTCGCGCTGCTGACCCCGCCGGGCGCGCGGCCCGGGGCGCTGCTGGTGGCGGTCCTGGCCGGGCTCGCGGTGACGGCGGCGGCGCTGCGGCGGCCGTGGCGGCGATGCGGACCGGCCCGGCCGGCGGGGCTGGTCGCGGCCCTCTCGCTGGCCGTCGACGCGGGCTACTTCGGGCCGCGCGGACTGGTGCTGCTCTGGCTGCCGTTCGAGTTCGCGGCGCTGCTGGTGCTGGCCGGGCGGACGGTGCGCCGGGCCGCCGGGCGACGGCTCGCGGCGGTGGCGGCGACGGTGGTGCTCGCCGCGCTGGCCCTGCCGCTGCGCTTCACCGTCCGGCTGCCGCAGACCGCCCTCGGGACGTCGGTCGTCGCGGTGGCGGCGGCCGCGCTGCCGGTGGCCGTCGCGGTCGGCGTCGGCCTGCACCTGCGGCGCCAGGACGAGCGGCGGGCCCGCGCGGTGCTGCTGGCCCGCCGCGAGCAGCGCCTCCACGTCGCCCGCGACCTGCACGACTTCGTCGCCCACGAGGTGACCGGCATCCTGCTGGAGGTGCAGGCCGCGCAGTTCTCCGGCTACGACGAGCAGCGGACCGGCGAACTGCTGACCCGGCTGGAGGCGGCCGGCACCCGGGCGCTGGACTCGATGGACCACACCCTGCGCACCCTGCGCGCACGGGAGGCGCCCGGCGGCGAGCCGCCCGAGCCGCCCGAGCGGTACGGGCTGGCCGACCTCCCGGCGCTGGTCGACCGCTTCCGGGCGCCCGGCCCGACCCGGGCCGTCCTCGCGCTGGAGCCCGGAGCGGCCGACACCGTCCCACCCGAGACCGCCGACGCCGCGTACCGGGTCGTCCTGGAAGCGCTCACCAACGTCCGCCGGCACGCCGCCCGGGCCGGACGGCTGGAGGTGGAGGCGACCCGGGCCGCCGACCCCGCCGTCCTGCGGATCACCGTCACCGACAGCGGCGGACGGGACCCCGCCGTCCTCCCGCCGCGCCGCGCCGCCCAGGGCGGCACCGGCCTGGCCGCACTGGCCGCCCGGATCGACGCGCTCGGCGGCACCCTGACGGCCGGCCCGTACGGCGAGGGCTGGCGGGTACGGGCCGAACTGCCGCTGCCCGAAGGGAGGTGACCGGCGGCCCCGCGCCGCCCGCCGCTCCGCCCGCCCGCCGCTCCGGCCGCCGTCGCGGGCCCGCGGATATCTGCCGAACGGCAGATGGCAGCGCGCCCCCGATCGGCGAGGCTCGTCGGCGGGCCCCCGCTCCGGAGGCGGGCACGCCCGGGGGCACGGGTGGAGAGGGAGGCCATGCTCGAACTGATCGACGTCACCAAGGTGTACCGGGGCGGCAAGCGTGCCGTCGGCGGGGTCACCATGCGGCTGGGGCCCGGCCTGCTGGGCCTGCTCGGGCCGAACGGGGCGGGCAAGTCCTCGCTGATGCGGATCGTCGCCACGGTCACCCGGCCGACCGGCGGCGGGCTCCGCTACCGGGGGGCCGACGCGGTCGCCAGGCCCGAACCGCTGCGCCGCGAACTCGGCTACCTGCCGCAGGACTTCGGCGTCTACCCGAACCTCACCGCGCGGGAGTTCCTGATGTACCTGGCCGCCGCCAAGGGCCTGTCCGGCCGCTCGGCGCGGGCCCGGACCGACGAACTCCTGCAGGTGGTCAACCTCACCGAGGCGCTCCGGCGCCCGCTCGGCGCGTACTCGGGCGGCATGCTCCGCCGGGTCGGCATCGCGCAGGCGCTGCTCGCCGACCCGAAGGTGGTCGTGGTGGACGAGCCGACCGCCGGGCTCGACCCGGAGGAGCGGGTGCGCTTCCGCAACCTGCTCGGCGAACTCGCCGCCGACCGGGCCGTGCTGCTCTCCACCCACATCGTCTCGGACGTCGAGTCGGTCGCCGCCGACATCGCCGTGCTGGCCGGCGGCCGCCTGCTGCGCCGGGGCACGTCCGAGGAGCTGTGCCGGGAGGCCGCCGGACGGGTCTGGGAGGTGACCGTCCCTCCGGCCGAACTCGCCGCCGTCCAGGCCCGGTTCACGGTCAGCCGGATGGTGCGCGGCACGGACGGGGTACGCCTGCGGCTGCTCGCCGGACACCCGCCCGCGCCCGGCGCCGTCCCGGTCGCCCCGGACCTGGAGGACGCGTACCTCGCCCTGGTCCGCCCGCGCCCGGAGGCGGCGCGGTGAGCGCCCGCACCCTGGCCGGGCTGGTGCTCGGCGACTTCCGCGACCGGGCGCGCCGACCGGTGTACGCGGTGGTGCTGCTCGCCGCCGTCGGGCTCGGCTGCCTCGCCGTGCCGGCCGCGGACAGCAGCTGGGTGGTCCTGGACGTCGGCGGCCGCCGGGGCACCTACAACAGCGCCTACGTCGGCACCGCGACCGCCCTCGCGGGCGCGCTCTGGCTCACCGTCGGCGGCTTCCACGCCGTCCGCGGCGCGGTCGTCCGGGACGCCGCCACCCGGGTCGGCCAGGTGCTGGCCGCGACGCCGCTGCGCACGCCCGGCTACCTGTTCGCGAAGTTCCTCGGCAACCTGGCGGTGCTCGCCTCCATGCTCGGCGTGCTGGCCGGGACCGCGCTGGTGCTGCAACTCGTCCGGGGCGAGGACCGGGCGGTCGACCCGGTCGCGCTGCTCGGTCCGTTCGTGCTGCTCGCGCTGCCGCCGGTGGCGCTCACCGCGGCCCTCGCCGTCCTGTTCGAGACGGTGCGGCCGCTGCGGGCCGGGTTCGGGAACGTGGTCTGGTTCGCCGTCGCGCTGCCGGCCGCGATCGGCGGGCAGTCCGGGTCCGCGCCGCTCGGCGGTTTCGGCGTCCAGCAGGCCGCGCGCGGGTTCCCGGCGGGGGAGGGCGGGTTCAGCCTCGGCCTGACCCGGGTCGAACGGCCGCTCGGCACCTTCCGCTGGGACGGTTTCGACCCCACCGCCGGCTTCCTGCGCGACCGGCTGCTGCTGCTCCTGCTGGCCGCGGCGGTGGCGGTGCTGCCCGCCCTCTGGTTCGACCGCTTCGACCCGGAACGGACCGCCCTGACGGTCCCGACCGCCCCGACCGCCCCAGTCGTCCCGTCCGCCGCGTCCGCCGCGTTCGCCGGGCCCGGCGGGCTGCCGCGGGCCGAGGTGCGGCGGGCGGGGGCGTTCGGGCGGCTGTTCGCGGGCGAGGCGCGGATCCTGGTGCGGGGCGTCCCCCGCTGGTGGTGGCTGGTCGCGGGCGGGCTCGCCGCCGTCGGCCTCGCGGTGCCGCCGTCCGCCGCGACCGGGGTCCTGCTGCCACTGGGGTGGCTGTGGCCGGTGCTGCTCTGGTCCCGCCTGGGCAGCCAGCGGGTCGAGCACGGACTCGACGTCCTGCTCGCCGCCTACCCGTTCGCCCACCGCCGCCTGCTCGCCGAGTGGACGGCCGGCCTGGCCCTCACCGCCCTGACCGGCCTCGCCCCGCTGCTGCGGATGCTCGTGGCGGGCGACGGCCCCGGCCTCGCGCACTGGGCGGCGGGAGCCCTCCTCGTCCCCTCGCTGGCGCTGGCCCTGGGCACGCTGAGCCGAGGCCCCCGGCTCTTCCAGGCGCTCTACCTGCCGCTCTGGTACCTCCTGCTCAACCACGTCGCCGCCCTGGACTTCATGGGCGCCGTCCGCACCGCCGGCCGCCCCGCCGGCCCGCACCCCCTGCTGGTCACGGCCCTGGCCGCGGCCCTGCTCGCCGCGGCCTTCGCGGTGGCGGCGGCCCGTCGCACCGCCGGCCGCCGCCGGACGGGCCGTCCGGCCTGAAGCTCCGCTCGCGGTCCTGAACTCCCCGTCGGCGTAGGGGAGTCGGGGTCGACCGTCGGCGGGTTCCGCGTCGTTGCGGGCCGACGGCCGACCTGCCCCGGAGTGGGGCGCCGTCGGCCGGGCGGGGAAGCGGGAACTGCCCGGCCGACGGAGTCGGTGGTGGAGGGGCGGGGTCAGGCCAGGCGGTCGGTGAAGGGGTTGCCGAACTTCCCGGCGGGGTCCAGCTCCCGGCGCAGGGCCAGGAAGTCGGGGAGGCGCTCGTAGGCGGCGGCGGTGGCGGCGCGGTCGGCGAGGGTGACCTTCCCCCAGTGCGGGCGGCCGCCGAGCGGGAGCAGGGCGCGTTCGACGGCGGCGAGGGCCGGGGTGACGGTGGCGGGGTCGGGCTTCCAGGTGAAGTGGAGGGCGATCGAGTCGCGGCCGTACGCGGGGCTCAGCCAGAGGTCGTCCGCGGCGACGGTGCGGATCTCGGAGATGTGCAGGGCGGGGGCCAGCAGCGCTCCGAGGGACCGGAGTTCGGTGATCGCGGCGGTCGCGGCCGCCCGCGGCAGCAGGTACTCGGACTGGAGTTCGTCGCCGCTGCTGGGGGTGAACTCGGGGCGGAAGTGCGGCAGTCGGCGGTGCCAGGGGCCGGGGACGCCGAGCTGGCGGGTGCAGTGGACGGCGGGCATGCCGGGGACGGGGTGCTCGGGGGCGGTGGCGGGGCGGGCGCCGGGGACGGTCGCGGCGGGGCGGCCGTCGTCGAGCTGCTTGACCCAGACCCGGCCGGTGTCCGAGCCCCAGTCGGTGAACAGACTGACGCTCCATCCGGCGGCGTGCACCTCGTCCAGGTGGGTGGTGTAGTCGGCGAGCGACAGGCCTAGGTGGACGTACTGCCGCAGCCGGTAGGCGGGGACGACGTCCAGGGTGAGCGCGGTGACGATGCCGAGCGCGCCGAGGTGGACGACCGCGCCGGGGTGGGAGAGGGGGCGGGTCTCGCCGTCGGGGCCGAGCAGGTCCAGCGAGCGGACGGCGGCGGCCAGCGAGCGCCGGGCGTCGCCCGAGCCGTGGGTGCCGGTGGCGGTGGCGCCGGCCACCGAGATGTGCGGCAGCGAGGCCAGGTTGGCCAGGGCGAGGCCGGCCGCGTGCAGGGCGGTGGCGAGTTCCGCGTAGCGGGTGGCGGCGGAGACGGTGACGGTGCGGGCGTCGGGGGCGATCTCGATCCGGGTGGGCAGGGCGTCCAGCAGGACCAGGTCGCCGTCGGTGTCGGCGACCGGGCTGAACGAGTGCCCGCTGCCCAGGGCCCGGACGCGCTCGCCGCGCCGGACCAGCTCGCTCAACTCGTCGAGCCCGCGCGGCCGGTGGACGGCGCGGGCGCCGAAGACCAGGTTGCCCGCCCAGTTGGTCAGCGGTCCGGTTCCGGTGGAGGTCATCGGTGCACCCCCAGGGGGCTCGGATCGGCGCCCCGCCGATTTGCCAGGGCAGAAGACAAATTAGTTCGCCGAGGTCGGAAGGGCAAGGGGGAGCGGGCGCGAAACTTTCGAAACCGGCCGGATTCCTCAGCGCCCGCCCGGCGCCGCCGTGCTGGAGCGCACCACCAGCGTGGTGGACAGCTCCAGCCGGGTCGGCGCGGCCGAGGCCTCGCCGCCGCGCAGGGCGAGGACCAGCCGGGTGGCCTGTTCGGCCATCTCGTGCAGCGGCTGCCGGACGGTGGTCAGCGCGGGGCTGGTCCACTGGGCGATGTCCAGGTCGTCGTAGCCGACCACGGAGAGGTCCTCGGGAACCCGCAGGCCGCGCAGCCGGGCGGCCTCCATGACGCCGAGGGCCTGCAGGTCGCTGCCGGCGAAGATCGCGGTGGGGCGGTCGGGGAGGGCCAACAGCCGCTTGGCGCGGGCGAGTCCGCCCTCGGCGTGGAAGTCGCCGTAGGCGATCAGCTCGGGGTCGGCGTCGATCCCGGCCATCGACAGCGCGGAGCGGTAGCCGTCGAGGCGGGCGAGCGAGCAGAGGGTGTCCTCGGGGCCGGTGACGATGCCGATCCGGCGGTGGCCGAGTTCGATCAGGTGCCGGGTGGCGGCCAGGCCGCCGGCCCAGTTGGCGGAGCCGACCGAGGGGACGTCCTGGTCGGGGTTGCCGGCCGGGTCGATGATGACGAACGGTATGGAGCGGGCCCGGAGTTGGCGCTTGAGCTCGGGCGGGAGGCCGGAGAGGACGAGCACCACGCCGAGCGGCCGGCGGCGCAGCACGGCCTCGATCCAGTCGGGCCCGGGGGCGCGCCGGGAGCCGCTGTGCGCGACCACGACCGCGGCGCCGTGCTCGTCGGCCACGGTCTCGACGCCGCGCAGCAGTTCCATCGCCCAGAGGCTGTCGAGCTCGTGGAAGACGATCTCGATCAGCGGCGCCTCGCCGCCGCCCCGGGCGCCGCGCTGGTAGTCGTGCGCGCGCAGGATCCGCTCGACCCGGCCCCGGGTGGCGGCCGACACGTCGGTACGTCCGTTGAGGACCTTCGAAACCGTCGAAACGGAGACCCCGGCCTCCCGCGCGATGTCCGCGAGGGTGGCTCGTCCCAGTTCATCGCCCTTTTCCATGCGCGCAGCATAGGGCACGGCCGGTGGGCGGAGTGGCTCGGATCACGCTTCAGTAACCCTCGGCACGAGGGGTTGACCCGAAACCTCCCCGCAACTTAGCGTCCCGGCCAGGCACTGATTTCGAGAACTGGCTCGAAACTTTAGGAGACTCCTGATGAAGAGACGCGCTTTCGCTGTGGCACTCGGGCTGTCCCTGGTGACGGTGGGGGTGACGGCCTGCGGCAGCGGGGGCTCGTCCGCCGGCGGCGGCTCCAACACGATCCACGTGCTGGTCTACGGCGACGCCAGCAACAAGGTCGAGAAGCAGATCGTCGAGACCTTCAACAAGACCTCGAAGGTCAAGGTCGTCCTCGACACCATCCCCGGCGCCGACTACCAGTCCAAGCTCAACACCGTCATCAACACCCCGCAGGCGCCGGACATCTTCTTCAACTGGGGCGGCGGCAGCATCCAGCCCTACGTCAAGGCCGACCTGCTGCTCCCGCTGGACGACATGATCGCCGCGGACCCGGGCCTGAAGGACAACTTCCTCTCCTCGGTGTTCAACACCGCGGTGATCGACGGCAAGTCCTACGGCATCCCGATGCGCGGCACCCAGCCGGTGCTGCTGTTCAACAACAAGAAGGTGCTGGCCCAGGCCGGCCTGAGCGTCCCGAAGACCTGGGACGAGCTGCTGAACGCCGTCACGGTGCTGAAGGCCAAGGGCGTCACCCCGTTCGCGCTCGGCGGCGGCGACCAGTGGCCGACCCTGATGTGGTACGAGTACGTCTTCGACCGGGTGGCCGGCCCCGAGCTGTTCCAGAAGGCGCTGTCCGGCGACAAGGCGGCCTGGGAGAGCCCGGAGTCGAAGAAGGCGCTCGGCATGCTCAAGCAGCTGGTCGACGCGGGCGCGTTCGGCTCGAACTTCGACTCGGTGAAGTTCACCGACGGCGGCTCCCCGGCGCTGCTCGCCAAGGGCAAGGCCGCGTTCGAGCTGATGGGCTCCTGGGCGTACGCCACCCAGCAGGACGCCAGCCCGGACTTCGCCAAGAACGACCTCGGCTACAGCGCCTTCCCGTCCGTGGCGGACGGCAAGGGCGACCCGGCGAACCTGGTCGGCAACACCAACAACTTCTACTCGGTGCTGAAGAAGACCAAGCACCCGCAGGAGGCCGCGGCCTTCCTCAAGCTGATGTACTCCGACGAGTTCGTGAAGGCCCAGCTGGCCATCGGCAACCTGCCGACCACCACCAACACCGAGCAGTTCCTCGGCACCTCGGCCAGCCCCGAGTACTCGAAGTACCAGTACGACCTGGTCAAGGCCGCCCCCTCGTTCCAGCTCTCCTGGGACCAGGCCTACCCGCCGGCCGCCACCACGCCGATCCACACCGCCGTCCAGCAGTTCTTCGACGGCAAGCTCGACGTGGACGGCTTCATCAAGGCCATGCAGGCCTTGCCCGCCTCCTGAGACTCCCGAGACGACCCCATGAGCTCACTCTCCCTCGGGTCCGCGTCCGGCCGCCGCGTGCGTGCCGGGCGCCGGACCGGTGCCGGGGTGACCCGCCCGGGCCTGGCCTGGGCGGTCCCCGCGACCGTGTTCTTCCTGCTGTTCGCGATCGTGCCGCTGGTGCTGGTCGCCGTCCTGTCCTTCACCAGCTGGGACGGCGTCGGCGCGCCGAGCTTCAACGGCCTGGACAACTGGACCAAGCTGCTGCACGACCCGGTGATGACCCAGAGCGTCTGGCTGACCCTGGTGCTGACCGTGGCCGGCGTCCTGGTGCAGACCCCCGTCAGCATCCTGCTGGGCGTGTGGGCGGCCGGGCACCAGCGCAACCGGGCCGTGCTGTCGGCGGTCTTCTTCATCCCGCTGCTGCTGTCCGCGACCGCGATCTCGGTGGTGTGGCGGGCCATCCTGGACCCCAACTTCGGCGTCCCCTCGCAGATGCAGTGGCTGTTCGGCGACGGCAACCTGATGGGCAGCCAGAGCGGCGCGATCGCGGTGCTCACCTTCGTCGGCATGTGGCAGTGGACGCCGATGCACGCCCTGCTCTACCAGGGCGGCGCCCGGGCGATCCCGCAGGTGCTCTACCAGGCCGCGGCGATCGACGGCGCGGGCAAGGTCCGGCAGTTCCTGCACATCACCCTGCCGCAGCTGCGCAACACCATGATCACCTCGGTGATCCTGATGCTGGTCGGCGGCCTCACCACCTTCGACACGGTGCTGATCCTGACCCAGGGCGGCCCCGGCACCGACACCACGAACAGCGCCTTCTACATGTACCAGCAGGCCTTCAAGAGCTTCGACTTCGGCTCCGGCTCGGCCATCGCGCTGGTCCTGGTGGTGGTCGCCACGCTGATCTCGCTCGCCGTCGTCCGGCTCTCCGGCTACGACAAGATGCGCGGCACCACGGAGGGACTGTGATGCGACGGCGCCCCAACTACCTGGCCGGGCTCGGCTCGCTGGTCTGGCTCGTCCTGGTCGGCTTCCCGCTGTACGTCCTGCTGATCTCGACCTTCCGCACCCGCGCCAGCTACTCCTCCGAGGGACCGCTCAGCTTCCCCGACCACCTCACCCTGCAGAACTACGTCGACGACTTCTCCAACGGCTTCGGCCAGGACTTCCTCAACACGCTGATCGTCACCGCGAGCGTGGTCGCGATCGTGCTGCTGGTGGTGCCGCCGCTGGCCTACGCGATCGTCCGGGCCCAGGGGCGGACCATCGCCACCGTCTTCCGGATCTTCCTGCTCGGCCTGGCGATCCCCGCCCAGGCGGTGATCGTCCCGATGTTCTACGTGATCAGCAAGGCCGGCCTGTACGACCACCTGATCGGCGTGATCCTGCCCACCGCCGCGTTCTGCCTGCCGGTGTGCACGCTGGTGCTCACCGGCGCCATGCGCGACATCACCGGCGAGCTGTACGAGGCGATGGCGGTGGACGGCGCCAGCCCCTGGCGGGTGTTCTGGCAGCTGGTGGTGCCGCTGTCCAAGGGCGGACTGTCGTCCGTCGTGGTCTTCTCGGCGCTCCAGGCCTGGAACGGCTTCCTCTTCCCGCTCATCCTCACCCAGTCGGAGAGCAGCAAGGTCATCACCCTCGGCCTGTACAACTTCCAGACCGAGCACGGCGTCGACGTGCCCGGCCTGCTCAGCGCCGTCGTGCTGTCGATGCTCCCGATCTTCATCGTCTACCTGTTCGCCCGGCGTGCCTTGGTCCAGGGCCTCATGGGCGTCGGAGGAAAGTGACCGCCAAGATGAACCCGGCCGTTCCCACCGAAGCGCCCGCCGAAGTCCCCGCCCAGGCGCCCGCCGCCGACCTCCCCCGCTGGCGCGACTGCGCGCTGGACGCCGGGCAGCGCGCCGACGCGCTGATCGCCGAGATGACCCTCCCGGAGAAGCTGGCCCAGCTGGTCGGCGTCTGGGTCGGCGCCTCCGACGAGGGCGGCGACGTCGCCCCGCACCAGCACGACATGGAGCAGCCGCCCGACCTGGACGACCTGCTGCCCGACGGACTCGGCCAGCTGACCCGCCCGTTCGGCACCCGCCCGGTCGACCCGGCGCTCGGCGCGCTCTCGCTGGCCCGCAGCCAGCAGCGGATCGCCGCCGCCAACCGGTTCGGCATCCCCGCGCTCGCCCACGAGGAGTGCCTGGCCGGCTTCGCCGCCTGGGGCGCCACCGCCTACCCGGTGCCGCTGTCCTGGGGCGCCGCCTTCGACCCGGCGCTGGTCGAGCGGATGGCCGTCGCGATCGGCCGCGACATGCGCGCCGTCGGCGTCCACCAGGGCCTGGCCCCCGTCCTCGACGTGGTCCGCGACGCCCGCTGGGGCCGGGTCGAGGAGACCATCGGCGAGGACCCCTACCTGGTCGGCACCGTCGCCACCGCGTACGTCCGCGGCCTGGAGTCGACCGGCGTGGTCGCCACCCTCAAGCACTTCGCCGGGTACTCGGCCTCCCGCGCCGGGCGCAACCTCGCCCCGGTCGGGATGGGCACCCGCGAACGCGCCGACGTCATCCTGCCGCCGTTCGAGATGGCCGTCCGCGAGGGGCGCCCGCGCTCCGTCATGCACGCCTACACCGACACCGACGGCGTCCCGTCCGCCGCCGACGAGGAACTGCTCACCGGACTGCTCCGGGACACCTGGGGCTTCGACGGCACCGTGGTCGCCGACTACTTCGGCATCGCCTTCCTCAAGCTGCTGCACGGCGTGGCCGGCGACTGGGCGGAGGCCGCCGCGCTCGCCCTGGCCAGCGGCGTCGACGTCGAACTCCCCACCGTGAAGACCTTCGGCGAGCCGCTGCGGCGCGCCGTCGAGGACGGCACCGTCCCCGTCGCGCTGGTCGACCGGGCGCTGCGCCGGGTGCTGGTCCAGAAGGCCCAGCTCGGCCTGCTGGACGCCGACTGGCAGCCCCTCCCGGCGGTGCTCGCCGGACGGTCGCTGGACGACCCGCAGGCGCTGCGCGGCACCGTCGACCTCGACCGGCCGGAGAACCGGGCGCTCGCCCGCGAGCTCGCCGAGCGCGCCGTGGTGCTGCTGAGCAACGACGGCACCCTGCCGCTGCGCGCCCCGCGCCGGATCGCGCTGATCGGCCCGAACGCCGACACCCCGACCGCGGTGCTCGGCTGCTACGCCTTCCCGGTGCACGTCGGCAGCCAGCACCCGGACGTCCCGGTCGGCATCGAACTGCCCACCCTGCGGCAGGCGTTGGCGGCCGAGTTCCCCGGCACCGAGATCTGGACCGCCACCGGCGCCAGCGTCGACGGCCCGGACACCTCCGGCTTCGCCGAGGCGCTCGAACTGGCCCGCCGGGCCGACGTGGTGGTCCTCGCGCTCGGCGACCGGGCCGGCCTGTTCGGCCGCGGCACCAGCGGCGAGGGCTGCGACACCGAGTCGCTCGTACTGCCGGGCGTGCAGCAGCAGCTGATGGAGGCGCTGCTGGACACCGGGACGCCGGTGGTGCCGGTGCTGCTGGCCGGCCGGCCGTACGCGCTGGGACGGGCGGTCACCGAGGCGGCGGCCCTGGTGCAGGCGTTCTTCCCCGGCGAGGCCGGGACCGAGGCGGTGGCCGGCGTGCTCAGCGGCCGGGTCAACCCGTCCGGCCGGCTGCCGGTCAGCATCCCGGCCCGGCCCGGCGTCCAGCCCTCCACCTACCTGGCGGCCCGGCTGGCCGGCCCGAGCGAGGTCTCCAGCACCGACCCGACGCCCGCGTTCGGCTTCGGCCACGGCCTCGGCTACACCGCCTTCGAGTGGAGCGGCCTCGCCGTCGAGCAGGACGCCACCGGCACCGACGGGCAGTTCGAACTCGCCTTCACCCTGCGCAACACCGGCGAGCGGGCGGGCAGCGAGACCGTCCAGCTCTACCTGCACGACCCGGTCGCCAGCCTGGTCCAGCCCGTGCAGCGGCTGATCGGCTACCGGCGGGTCGAACTGGACGCCGGCGAGAGGGTGCTGGTCCGGATCACCGTCCCCGCCGACCTGGCCTCCTTCACCGGCCGCGACGGCCGCCGGATCGTCGAACCCGGCACGCTGGAACTGCGGATCGCCGCCGCCAGCACCGACCCCCGCCTCACCGCCACCGTCCGGCTGGACGGCCCGGTCCGCGTCCTGGACCACACCCGGCGCCTGCACGCGGAGTTCCGGGTCGCCTGAGCCACCGCCCGCCCGGGCGCGCCGCCCGCCCGCCACGCCCTCGACGGCGCGGCGGGCGGCGGCGCGCCCGGGCGGGCTCAGGCGTCCAGGAGGCGCGGGACGGCCAGGACGCGGCAGCGCCCGTCGGCGTCGGCCGACAGGTCGGGCTCGGCGAAGGACGCTGCCCGGGTGCTCGTTCACGGCGGCGTCGCCGACGAAGAGCCCGGCGGCCGGGTTCGCGTTGGAGCGGCCCCGCGCCCTCAGGCGCAGCACCCCCGTTCGCGCGGGCTCAGCCGCTCCGGCGGGTCGTGCCGCAGCCGGACCGGCCGCGGCACCGCCTCGGGATCGACGACCGTGCCGCCGGCCGCGACCCGCTCCAGGGCGGCCAGGGAGCCGGCGACCGCGCCGACGCGTTCCTCCAGCAGGTGGCCGGCGGCGCTGCCGCGCCCGGAGTCGAGCAGCCGGGCCGCGCACGAGCGCCCGGCGTACCGGCTGAGCAGCACCACCGGCGGCCTGCGGGCGCGGTAGCGGGTGGCGGCGCCGTACCGCGCCCGCGGTACGGCGGGAGTCCGCAGGCGGGGGACGACACCCGGCGGGCCGGCGGGGAGGGTGGGGGAGAGCTGGAGAAGACCCGGCGAAGACCTGACCAGGGCCTGGGGAAGGCCGACAACGGGAGTGCGCATGACCGTCCTCGCACGCTGGTGCCACCGGCACCGGCTCGTCACCGTGCTGCTGTGGCTGGGGCTGCTGGTCGGCCTCGGAGCGGTCTCCGGCGCGGCCGGGACCAGGTACAGCGACAGCATGGCGATGCCGGCCACCGAGTCGACCCGGGCGCTGGAGCTGCTCAAGGAGCAGCTGCCCGCCGCGGCCGGCGACACCGACACCGTGGTGTGGCACACCGGCGCCGGCAGCGTGAACGACCCGGCCGTCCGGGACCGGATGGCCCGGACGCTGGACGCCATCGCGCACAGCCCGTCGGTCGCCTCGGTGGTGAGCCCGTACGGCGAGCGCGGCGCGACCCAGGTCAGCGCCGACGGCACCACCGCGTACGCGCAGGTCACCTTCACCGCCGACGCGCACGCCGTCCCCAAGGCCGACGTCGAGCGCGTGGTCGACCTGGCGGAGCAGGCCCGCACCGACGGCCTGGACGTGCAGCTCGGCGGGCAGGCCGTGCAGAACACCGAGCAGGAGATGGGCGGCACCAGCGAGATCATCGGCATCGTCGCCGCCCTGGTCGTGATGACCCTGGTGTTCCGCTCCGCCTGGGCCGCCGCGCTGCCGATCCTCACCGCGGTGGCCGGCGTCGGCACCGGCGTGATCGGCACCGGCCTGCTCAGCCACGCCATGAGCATCGCCTCGGTCGCCCCCACCCTGGGCGTCCTGGTCGGCCTCGGCGTCGGCATCGACTACGCGCTGTTCATCGTCAACCGGCACCGCAAGGGCCTGATGGCGGGCCTCGGCGTCGAGGAGGCCTCCGCGAAGGCGCTGAACACCTCCGGCCGGGCCGTGCTGTTCGCCGGCCTGACCGTGGTGATCGCGCTGCTCGGCATGCTGATCCTCGGCATGGGCTTCCTCAACGGCATGGCGATCTCCGCCGCGCTCACCGTCACCCTCACCGTGCTGGCCGCGGTCACCCTGCTGCCCGCCCTGCTCGGCCTGCTGAAGCTGCGGGTGCTCAGCCGCGCCCAGCGCCGCCGCCTCGCCGAGCACGGCCCCGGCGAGGAGCACACCGCCGGGTTCTGGCCGCGCTGGGCCGCGAGGGTCCAGGCCCGGCCGACCGGCAAGGCGCTGGTCGCGCTGCTGCTGATGCTCGCCGTCTCGCTGCCGGTGCTCTCGCTGCGCCTGGGCAGCTCGGACGCCGGCAACAACCCGAGGTCCAGCACCACCCGGCAGGCGTACGACCTGCTGGCCGACGGCTTCGGCCCGGGCTCCAACGGCCCGCTGCTGCTGGTCGCCGAGGCCCCCGCGCCCGCCGACCGGGCCGCGCTGCAGAAGCTGGTCGGCGAGCTGGGGGGCGTCGACGGCGTCGCCCAGGTCGTGTCCGCGCCGCTGCAGGAGGGCCAGCGGGTCGGCATCGTCCGGGTGCTGCCCAGCAGCTCCCCGCAGTCCGCGAAGACCTCCGCACTGATCACCGAGCTGCGCGAGCGCACCGTCCCCGCCGCCGAGGCCGGCACCGGGCTGAAGGTGTACGTCGGCGGCGCCACCGCCACCGCCGCGGACTTCGCCGACGTGCTGATCTCCAAGCTGCCGCTGTTCATCGCGATCATCGTCGGCCTGGGCTGCCTGCTGATGATGGTGGCCTTCCGCAGCCTGCTGGTGCCGCTGATCGGCGTCGCGATGAACCTGCTCACCATGGGCGTCGCGTTCGGCGCGATCGTCGCGGTCTTCCAGTGGGGCTGGGGCTCCGAGGCGCTCGGCGCCGGCGCGGCCGGACCGGTCGAGGCCTTCGCCCCCGTCATGATCATCGCGATCCTGTTCGGCCTCTCGATGGACTACCAGGTCTTCCTGATCAGCCGGATGCACGAGGAGTGGACCCACACCCGCGACAACCACCGCTCGGTCCGGGTCGGCCACGGCGAGACCGGCCAGGTCATCACCGCCGCCGCGGTCATCATGGCCTGCGTGTTCGCCGCGTTCCTGTTCGGCGGGCAGCGCATGATCGCCGAGTTCGGCCTCGGCCTGGCCCTCGCCGTCCTGCTCGACGTGCTGGTGCTGCGGATGGTCCTCGTCCCCGCCCTGATGCACCGCTTCGGCGCCGCCAACTGGTGGCTGCCGGGCTGGCTCGACCGCCTGCTGCCGCACGTCTCGGTCGAGGGCGAGCCCGACCCCGTCGCCCCGGTCGCCCCCGTCCACGACCTCCGCGAGGCCGCGGCCGCCCGGCGCTGACCCCCGCCACACGGGGCCCGACCGGCCGTCCCCCGCCGGCCGGGCCCCGCCGGGCGCGACGGAGCTGCGTACGGTGAAGGAGTGCGAATGACGGAGATGCTCAGGCGGTGGTGCGGCGGACGCCCGGCGCGGGTCGACGCGGCGGTGGCGCTGTCCTGCTTCCTGCTGGCCGCGCCCGTCACCGCCGCCACCGCCTACCACCGCGACGCCTCGATCACCGGCTACCTGCTGTTCCTGGTGCTGTCCTGCCTGCCGCTGCTGGTCCGCAGCCGGTGGCCGGTGCCGGTGGCCGCCGCGACGGTGGCGATCGGCGTGGCCGAACTGCTGCTCATCCCGTTCTCGCCCCGGCCGCACCCGGACGCCCTCGGGATCTCCGTGTTCGCCGTCGGCGTCGCCCTGTACGCCGTCGCCACCCGCACCGACCGGCGCACCGCCTGGCGCACCGGCTGCTGCGCGGCCGGAGTGCTCACCCTGACCGCGCTGATCGTCCGCTCCGGGCTGGAGGAGCTCCCGCAGAACCTCGGCCTGATCGCCTGGCCGTGCCTGTCGGTGGCGATCGGCGACGCCGTGCGCAGCCGCCGCGAACTGCTCGCCTCCGTCGTCGAGCGCGCCGAACGCGCCGAACGCACCCGCGAGGAGGAGGCCCGCCGCCGGGTCACCGAGGAGCGGATGCGGATCGCCCGCGAACTCCACGACGTCGTCGCCCACCACATCACCCTGGTCAACGCCCAGGCCGGCGTCGCCCACCACCTGATGCGCACCGACCCCGACCACGCCTACCAGGCCCTGGAGCGGATCCGCGACACCAGCCGCGCCGCCCTCGACGAACTCCGCGCCACCGTCGGCCTGCTCCGCCACAGCGGCGACCAGGGAACCGCCGCGCCGCGCGAACCCGCCCCCGGCCTGGCCGGCCTCGACGACCTGCTCGACGCCTTCCGGCACTCCGGCCTGGACGTCGTCCTGGAACGCTCCGGCGCCGCCGCCGACCTCCCGCCGATCACCGACCTGACGGCCTACCGGATCATCCAGGAGGCCCTCACCAACACCCACAAGCACGCCGGCCCCGCCACCGCCAAGGTCCGCCTCGACGTCACCCCCGACCGGCTGCGGGTCACCGTCGAGGACGACGGCCGCGGCACCGGCCCCGGCGGCGACGGCACCGGACACGGCATGATCGGCATGTACGAACGCGCCCGCGCCGCCGGCGGCACCCTCACCTCGGGGCCCCGCCCCCGCCGCGGCTTCCGCGTCCACGCCGAACTGCCGCTGCCCGACCGCACCGGCCGGAAGGGCTGCCCGTGACCGTCCGTGTCCTGCTCGCCGACGACCAGGCCCTGCTGCGCGGCACCTTCCGGCTGCTGATCGACTCCGCGCCCGACCTGGAGGTGGTCGGCGAGGCCGGCACCGGCCGGGAGGCCGTCGCGCTGGCCCGCTCGCTCCGCGCCGACCTGGTCCTGATGGACATCCGGATGCCCGACCTGGACGGCCTCGCCGCGACCGCGCTGATCACCGCCGACGAGGACCTGGCCGGCGTCAAGGTGCTGGTCCTGACCACCTTCGAGGACGACGAGCACGTGGCCGAGGCGCTGCGCGCCGGAGCCAGCGGCTTCCTCGGCAAGGGCATCGACCCGGCCGAACTGCTGGAGGCGATCCGGCTGGTGGCGGCCGGCGACGCCCTGCTCTCCCCGGCCGCCACCAAGGCCCTGATCGGCCGCTTCCTCGCCCAGCCCGACCCCGTCCGGCGCGCCGCGCTGCCCCGCCTCGACGTGCTCACCGCCCGCGAGCAGGAGGTGGTCGCGCTGGTCGCGGCCGGCCTCTCCAACGACGACATCGCCGAGCGGCTGTTCGTCACCCCGCTCACCGCCAAGACCCACGTCAACCGCGCGATGACCAAGCTCGGCGCCCGCGACCGCGCCCAACTGGTCGTCATCGCCTACGAGACCGGCCTGGTCCGCCCCGGCGGCGGGTAGCCGCGCGGGGCGGACCAGGCCGGTCCGCGGCGGCCGTCAGGTGAGGGCCGGGTCGAGGGCGTCGAGGGACTGGAGGATCTGGTCGACGCTCTGCCTGGCGTCGCCGAAGAGCATGGCGGTGTTGTCGCGGAAGAACAGCGGGTTCTGGACGCCCGCGTAGCCGGAGGCCATGGAGCGTTTGAAGACGACGACGTGCTCGGCCTCCCAGACCCTGAGGACGGGCATGCCGGCGATGGGGCTGGCGGGGTCGTCGAGGGCGGCCGGGTTGACGGTGTCGTTGGCGCCGATGACCAGGACGACGGTGGTGTCGGGGAAGTCGTCGTTGATCTCGTCCATCTCCAGGACGATGTCGTAGGGGACCTTGGCCTCGGCGAGCAGGACGTTCATGTGGCCGGGGAGGCGGCCGGCCACCGGGTGGACGCCGAAGCGGACCTCGACGCCGCGTTCGCGCAGCCGGCGGGTGAGGTCGGCGACCGGGTGCTGGGCCTGGGCGACGGCCATGCCGTAGCCCGGGGTGATGATCACGGACTTGGCGCCGGCCAGCAGCTCGGCGGTCTCCCGGGCGCTGACCTCGCGGTGCTCGCCCTGCTCGGCGTCGCCGCCCGCGGCGGCCTCGATCCCGAAGCCGCCGGCGATGACGGAGAGGAAGGAGCGGTTCATCGCCCTGCACATGATGTACGAGAGGTAGGCGCCGGACGAGCCGACCAGCGCGCCGGTGACGATCAGCAGGTTGTTGTCGAGCAGGAAGCCCGCGGCGGCCGCCGCCCATCCCGAGTAGCTGTTCAGCATGGAGACCACGACGGGCATGTCGCCGCCGCCGATCGAGGCGACCAGGTGCCAGCCGAGCAGCAGGGCCAGCACGGTCACGGCGACCGTCAGGCCGAGCGACGGGGAGGCGGTGAACCAGACGGTGAGCGCCGCGAAGGCGCCCAGCGCGCCCAGGTTGAGGGCGTTCTTGCCGGGCAGCACCAGCGGACGGGAGGCGATCTTGGCGGAGAGCTTCAGGTAGGCGACGACCGAGCCGGTGAAGGTGACCGCGCCGATGAAGATCCCGATGAACACCTCGGCGTGGTGGATGGTCAGCAGGTCGGCGGCGACCGCGGTTTGGGCGTCGCCGTGCCGCTCCACCTCCAGGTAGCTGTTCCAGCCGACCAGCACGGCGGCCAGGCCGACGAAGCTGTGCAGGACGGCGATCAGCTCGGGCATCTGGGTCATCTCGACCCGGCGGGCCCGCCACAGGCCGGCCGCCGCGCCGATCGCCATCGCGAGCAGGACCAGCGCGACCGCGCCGGCGCTGATCGTCCGGGAGGCGACCACCACGGTGGCGGTCAGTGCGAGGGCCATGCCGGCGATGCCGTAGGCCACGCCCGCCCGGGAGGTCCGGTGCTGGGAGAGCCCGGCCAGGCTGAGGATGAACAGCAGGGCGGCGACCAGGTCCGCGGCGTGCGCGGCGGTGAGGGAGGTCATCTCGGCTCAGCCTTTCGAGAACATGCTCAGCATGCGGCGGGTGACGGCGAAACCGCCGAAGATGTTCACGCTGGTCAGCAGGATCGCCACGAAGGACAGCACGGTCACCAGGGTGCTCTCGTGCCCGATCTGCAGCAGCGCGCCGATCACGACGATCCCGGAGATCGCGTTGGTCACCGACATCAGCGGTGTGTGCAGGGCGTGGTGGACCTTGCCGATCACGTAGTAGCCGATCACCACGGCCAGCGCGAACACCGTGAAGTTCTCCGCGAGTTGCGGCGGCGCGAAGGCGACCAGCAGGAACAGCGCCAGCATCCCGGCGCCGATCAGCCCGAACCGGGCGGCGGGGGCGAGGCGCTTCTCCGGAGCCGGGGCCGGCGCCGCGGCCGCGGCCGCCGGGGGAGCGGCCGCGGGCGCCGCCGAGACCGCGACCGGCGGGGGCGGCCAGGTGGTCGCGCCGTCCCGGACGACCGTCACCGCGCGCTGCACCACGTCCTCGAAGTCGATCACCAGCTGCCCGTCCTTGCCGGGCGTCAGCAGCTTCAGCAGGTTCACCAGGTTGGTGCCGAACAGCTGCGAGGCCTGCGCGGGCAGCCGGGACGCCAGGTCGGTGTAGCCGATCAGGGTCACCCCGTTGTCGGTGACCACCGTCCGCCCCGCCACCGTGCCCGCCACGTTGCCGCCCTGCGCGGCCGCCATGTCGACCACCACGCTGCCCGGCTTCATCGCCGCCACGTCCTCGGCGGTCAGCAGCCTCGGCGCCGGACGGCCCGGGATCAGCGCGGTGGTGACCACGATGTCCACGTCCGCGGCCTGGGCCCGGTACAGCGCGGCGGCGGCCCGGTCGTAGTCCGCCGAGGTGGCCTTCGCGTACCCGTCGGTGCTCGCCTCCTGGGCCGCCTCCACCGGCAGGTACTCGCCGCCCAGCGACCTCACCTGGTCGGCCACCTCGGGCCGCGGGTCGGTCGCCCGGACGATCGCGCCCAGGCTCGACGCGGCCCCGATCGCCGCCAGCCCCGCCACGCCCGCGCCCGCCACCAGCACCTTCGCGGGCGGGACCTTGCCCGCCGCGGTGACCTGCCCGGTGAAGAACCGGCCGAAGGCGTGCGCCGCCTCGATCACCGCCCGGTAGCCGGCGATGTTCGCCATCGAACTGAGCACGTCCATCGACTGCGCCCGGGAGATCCGCGGCACCGCGTCCAGCGACAGCGCCGTCACCCCGCGCTCCGCGAGCGCCGCCAGCAGCTCCGGCCGCTGCGCGGGCGCCAGCAGCCCCACCAGGGTCGTGCCCGCGCGCAGCCGGGCCACCTCGGCGTCCGACGGCGCGTTCACCTTCAGCACCACGTCGGCCGCCCAGGCGTCCCCGACGGCGGCGCCCGCCGCCCCGTACGCCGCGTCGTCGAAGCCGGAGGCCGCGCCGGCCCCCGACTCGACCACCACCTCGTACCCGAGGGCCAGCAGGCCGCGCACCGTGGCCGGGGTCGCCGCCACCCGGGTCTCCCCGGGGGCGGACTCGGCGACCACGCCGACCCGTCGGGGCGGGGAGGAGGCCGCGGCGGAGGGCGGGGAGTCGTATCCAGACATCGCTCGTACTCTCTCGTCGGAGGAGGTGGTGCCGGACGGGTGCCGTGCCCGGGGACCGGAGACCGGAGCCCGGAGCCCGAAGTTTGCGGGGGAGTGATTACTCCCCTCGGTCGCAGGAACCTAGACTCCCGAGCCCGTCCGGGGGAAAGGGTCGAACGGTGAAATGTGTCACCACAACTCCGTCCGACCGGACTACACCCGGCCCCACCCGGCCCCATGGTCGTCACCGACCGCCACGACCGCGACTGCCCGCTCCCCGAACCGGCCTGACCACCCCCCACTCGGAGTACCACCCGCCATGCGCGTCCTGCCCTACGGCACCCGGGCCGTCCTGGTCGAGGTCGAGGACCTCGACCGGGCCGCCCGGCTGCACGCCGCCCTGCTCCACGACCCGCTGCCCGGCACCGGCGAACTCGTCCCCGCCGCCCGCACCGTCCTGGTCCACTACGACCCCGCCCGCACCGATCCGGCCCGGCTCGCCGCTGCCCTGCGCGCCCTCGACCTGCGGGCGGCCCCCGGCACCGGCGCCGCGCCCGTCACCCTCGCGGTCCGCTACGACGGCGAGGACCTCGCCGAGGTCGCCCGGCTCACCGGCCTGACCCCCGCCCAGGTGGTCGAACGGCACACCGCCGCCACCTACCGCGTCGCGTTCTGCGGCTTCGCCCCCGGCTTCGCCTACCTCACCGGCGTCGACCCCGCGCTGCGCGTCCCCCGCCGGGCCGAGCCGCGCACCCGCGTCCCCGCCGGGGCGGTCGCGCTCGCCGACGAGTTCACCGGCGTCTACCCGCGCGAGTCCCCCGGCGGCTGGCAGCTCCTCGGCGCCACCCGGCACACCCTGTGGGACCCGTCCGCCGACCCGCCGACGCCGCTCACCCCGGGCACCACCGTCCGCTTCACCGCCCGCTGACCGCCCGCCGACCCCCTGCCGACCCCCTGTTGAACACGTCAACTCCCGTACGAAAGCCCGGAGTCCACCCATGCCCAGCACCCGTACGCTCCGCGTGATCAGCGCGGGCTTCGGCGCCACCGTCCAGGACCTCGGCCGACCCGGGCACGCCGCCCTCGGCGTCAGCCCCTCCGGCGCCGCCGACCCGCGCAGCCTGCGGCTGGCCAACCGCCTGGTCGGCAACCACGAGGACGCCGCCGGGATCGAGGCCCCCTACGGCGGGATCGTCCTGGACGTCGACCACCACGCCACCGTCGCCCTCACCGGCCCCCCGTGCCCCGCCCGTGTCGGCCGTCGCCAGGTCGGCACCCACGCCCCCGTCCGGCTCGAACCCGGCCAGCGGCTCACCGTCGGCACCCCCGCCCACGGCCTGCGCCTGTACCTCGCCGTCCGCGGCGGCATCGATGTCCCGCCGGTCCTCGGCTCCCGCGCCACCGACACCCTCTCCGGCCTCGGCCCGCCCCGCCTGGCCCCCGGCGACCTGCTCCCCGTCGGCACCCGCACCGCGCACTGGCCCGCCGCCGACCTCGCCCCCCAGCACCCGCTCCCCGCCGAGCCGGTGCTGCGCATCGTCCCCGGCCCGCGCGACGACTGGTTCACCCCCGAGGCCCGCGCCACCCTGCGCACCGCCCCCTACACCGTCACCCCCCGCTCCGACCGGATCGGCATGCGCCTCGACGGCCCGGCCCTCACCCGCGCCCGCCCCGGCGAACTCCCCTCCGAAGCCGCCCTCCCCGGTGCCCTCCAGGTGCCCCCCGACGGCCGCCCCATCCTCTTCCTCACCGACCACCCCGTCACCGGCGGCTACCCCGTCATCGCCACCGTCCACGAGGACGACCTCCCGCTCGCCGCCCAGACCCGCCCGGGCCTGACCCTCCGCTTCCGGCTCGCCTGACGGGCCGTCGGCCCCCGCCCCCCGGCACCGAACTGACCGTCCGTCAGTGGGACCTGCCACGCTGCCTTCCATGAGCGACACGAACGCGACGGTGCTGCGCGCCGACTGGAAGACGACCTCCCTCGGGAGTCAGCCGATCCCCGTGCACTGCGGGCGGCTCGCCTACGACATCGACCTCGGCGAGTGGGAGTGCGCCTGGTGCGACGACCGGGTGCACGTCCGGGACATCCCGGACTGGCCGCACCCCGGGCGGGGCGCCCGGTAGCCGGGCCCGGCGGCCCGAACCCGCCGCGGGTGCTCATCCTCACCACCTTCGACCTGGACGCGCACGTCTACGACGCGCTGCGCGCCGGGGCGGGCGGGTTCCTGCTCAAGGAGTCCACCGCGGAACTGCTCTTCGAGGCGGTCCGGGTGGTCGCCGCCGGCTGCGCGCGCTCACCCCGCGCGAGACCGAGGTGCTGCGGCTGGTCGCCGAGGGCCTGTCCAACCCCGAACTGGCCGCCCGCCTGCGGGTCGCCGAGGAGACGGTGAAGACCCACGTCAGCCGCATCCTGGCCAAACTCGGCCTGCGCGACCGCACCCAGGCCGTGGTGACGGCGTACGAGACCGGCCTGGTGGTGCCGGGGCTCCGGAACGACGCCCCGTGACCCGTGACCCGGGCCCCGGCCCCCGCGCTGCCGCCGCGTCCCGACCTCACCCGCTCGGCCACGCGTCGACGCACCGCCCCGGGCGGGGCGTCCGCGAACCTGGCGGGGGACGCCCGGGGCGGGCGGCGGAGAAGAACCGGCGCTCACCGATGAGTCCGGCCGCCCCGCGCCGTCCGTACCCCTGACAGGACAATCCGCCGGACCACCCACCCGCACGGGAGCGACACCATGGGTCTCATCCAGATCGAGCTGTTCACCACCCTCGACCTCGTCGGCCAGGCCCCCGGCGGCCCCGACGAGGACCCGGAGGGCTTCGCCTTCGGCGGCTGGCAGGTCCCGCTGCTCGACGAGGTCTCCGGGGCGCAGGTCGACGCCGCGTACGAGGGCACCGACGCGCTGCTGCTGGGCCGCCGGACGTACGACATCTTCGCCGCCTACTGGCCCACCGCCGGGGACGGCCCGTTCGCGGCGCTCTTCAACTCCGTCCCCAAGTACGTGGCCTCGCGCGGCGAGCCGCGACTCGACTGGGCTGGCTCCACCCTGCTCGGCCCCGACCTGCCCGCCGCGGTGCGGGAGATCCGCGAGCGGCACGAGCAGATCCGGGTGGTCGGCAGCCTCGACCTGGTGCAGACCCTGCTCCGGGAGCGGCTGTTCGACCGGCTCGACCTGTGGGTGCACCCGATCGTCCTCGGCACCGGCAAGCGGGTCTTCGGCACCGGCACCGTGCCCGGCAACCTCACCCTGCTCGCACCCCCGGCCGCCAGCCCGCGCGGCACCGTCCTGCTGCGCTACGGCCTCGCCGACGGCGTCCCGGAGACCGGCGACATGGCCGCCCTGCAGGCGGGCTGACCGCGCGCGGGTCCTCCCCGGGGAGGAGGCGGCCGTCCCCCGCGCGAGCCACCGCGGGCGCCCGCGCGGGCCCCGAGGATCGCTCTCCGCCGTGACGACCCGGCCGGGTCCGGATTCCTACGCTCGACGACCATGGAGCAGAACACGGCCGACCCGGCCACCATCCGCGTCACCGGCCTGCGCAAGCGCTTCGGCGCGCGGCAGGCGCTGGACGGCATGACCTTCACCGTGCACCCCGGACGGATCACCGGCTTCGTCGGCCCGAACGGCGCCGGGAAGTCCACCACCATGCGGGTCGTCCTCGGCCTGGACCGGCCGGACGCGGGCACCGCGCTGGTCGGCGGCCGCCCCTACCGCGAGCTGCGCCGCCCGCTCGCCCACCTCGGCGCGCTGCTCGACGCGGGCGCCCTGCAACCGGGCCGGACCGCCCGCAACCACCTGCTGTGGCTGGCCCGTTCGCAGGGCATCGACGCCCGCCGGGTCGACCGGGTGCTCGACCTGGCGGGCCTGCGGACGGCCGCCCGGCGCAAGGCCGGACCGTTCTCGCTCGGCATGCGCCAACGCCTGGGCATCGCGGCCGCCCTGCTCGGCGATCCGCCCGTGCTGATGCTCGACGAGCCCTTCAACGGCCTCGACCCGGAGGGCTTCCGCTGGATCCGCACCCTGCTCGCCGAACAGGCCGGGCAGGGCCGGGCGGTCCTGGTCTCCAGCCACCTGATGGCCGAACTCCAGGACACCGCGGACCACTTGATCGTGGTCGGGCGCGGCCGGGTGGTCGCCGACACCACCGTCGCCGCGCTGCTCGCCGACGCCTCCCGGGGCCGGGTCGTCCTGCGCACCCCCGCCCCGGAACGGGCCCGCCGGGTCCTGGCCGGCGCGGGCGCGACCGTCAGCTCCACCGGTCCGGAGGCGTCCGCCGGTCCGGAGGCCTCCGCCGATGGTCGGGACACCCTCACCGTCCACGGCCTGCGGCCCGAGCGGATCGTCGCCCTGCTCACCGCCTCGGCCGTCCCGTTCGCCGAGGTCGCCGCGCACCGCACCACCCTGGAGGAGGCCTACCTGGAACTCACCCGGACCGCCGTCGAGTACCGCGCCGGGGCCCCGGCCGAGAGCCCGACCGAGACCCCGACCGGGGCCCCGGCCGACCGCCGGGAGGAGGCCAGGTGAGCGGCTTCCCGCAGCTGCTGCGCGCCGAGTGGACCAAGCTGCGCACCGTGCCCGGCTGGGTCGCCGCCCTCGCCGGGGCGCTGCTGCTGACCGTCGCGGTCGGCGCCGGCACCAGCGGGGCCACCGTCTGCCCGGCCGCCGACTGCGGCGCGGACGCCCCCCGCACCGCGCTCTCCGGGGTGCTCGCGGGCCAGGTCGTGGCGGCGGTGCTCGGCGTCCTGACGGCCGGGAACGAGTACCGCACCGGCCTGCTGCGCACCACCCTGGCGGCCGTGCCGGGGCGCGGCGCCGTGTTGGCGGCGAAGGCCGCGGTGCTGGCCGCGGCGGTGCTCGCGGCCGGGGCGCTCGCGGTGGCGGGCTCGCTGGCGGCGGCCCGGCTGCTGCTGCCGGGCAACGGCTTCACCGCCGCGCACGGCTACCTGGCGCTGTCCCTCGCCGACGGGCCGACCCTGCGGGCCGCCGCCGGGTCGGTGCTGTACCTGCTGCTGGTCGCGCTGCTCGGCCTGGGCGCGGTCACGGCGCTGCGCGACTCGGCGGCGGCGATCGGCACCGTCCTCGCCCTGCTGTTCACCTTCCCGGTCCTGATCGGGGTGGTCGCCGATCCGGGGTGGCAGCGCCTGCTGCGGCAGCTCGCCCCGCTGCCCGCCGGCCTGAACGTGCAGGTCACCCGTGGTGTCGCGGCGCTGCCGATCGGCCCGTGGCAGGGGCTGGGCGTGCTGGCGCTGTGGGCGGCGGCCGCGCTGGCCGCCGGCTGGGTGACGCTGCGCGCCCGGGACGCCTGACGGGTGCCGGGCCGGCCGGGTCCGCCGCCGGGTTCGCCTCGCCGCCGCGACGGGGCTATCCTCGGGCGCAGGTTTCGGGCAAGGGGCCCAAAGGTGTCTTGGGGGTTGGCATGGTTGCCGGTCGCGTGGTGCGGTTCGACGGTTCGCGGGGTTACGGGTTCATCGCTCCGGACCAGGGCGGGGAGGACGTGTTCCTGCACGTCAACGACCTGCTGATCCCGGAGTCCTACATCCGGACGGGCCTGGCGGTGGTCTTCGAGATCGAGGACGGCGACCGGGGTCCGAAGGCCTCCTCGGTCCAGCTCGCCCCCGGCGTCGACCCGAAGGCCCCGGTGGCCGTGGAGCGGACGGCGCTCCGCTCGGTGGACGACGACGACCCGCTGGCCTCCGACGACTACCTCGACGACGTCACCGAGGCCCTGCTGGAGTCCGCCCCGTCGCTGACCGGCACCCAGATCCTCCAGGTCCGCGCGGCGATGCTGCAGCTGGCGAAGAGCCACGGCTGGATCGGCTGACCCGCCCGCCCACGCGCCCCGGTACGGCGGCCGCCCCCGACGGGGGACGGCCGCCGTCGCCGTTCCCGGCGGCTCGCCCCCGGACGGCCCTAGACTGCCCGGATGGTGGAGCGGGTGGGCACGGTGGTCCTGATGTGCGGTCTCCCCGGGGCGGGCAAGACGACCCACGCGCTCGGGCTGGAGCGGCGCGGCTACGTCCGGCTCTCCATCGACGAGGCGGTCTGGCGGCGGCTCGGCGGACGTGACGCCGGCCTGGTGCTCACGGAGGACGAGTTCGACCGGCTCAAGGACGAGGTCCGGAGCGAGCAGCGGCAGGAGCTGATCGCCCTGATGCGGGCCGGGCGGGACGTGGTCGTGGACTACAGCTTCTGGAGCCGCGCCGCCCGCGACGACTACAAGGCGCTGGTCGAGGAGCACGGCTGCCGCTGGGAACTGGTCCACCTGAAGGCCGACCGGTCGACCCTGGACCGTCGCCTCGAAGTCCGCAACGCCCGGCGGGGCGCGAACGCCGTCACCGTGGAGCGGGCGCTGCTCGACCGCTACCAGGCCGCTTTCGAGGAGCCGCGCGGCGAAGGCGAGCGGGTCATTCCGCAGCCTCCGGCCGGCTGACCGCCCCGGTCGCGGCCCGCGCCGCCGCCGTGCCGGTCGCCGTCCCGAGGCTCCTCGCGAGCAGGGTGAGCGCGGCGGCGTCCGGGCCGTCCGGGGCGGCGCCGTAGAGCAGCACGCGGTGGGTGGTGCCGTCGGAGAGCGGCAGGCTCTCGAAGTGCAGCCGCAGCGGGCCGACCAGCGGGTGCCGGAAGGACTTGCTGCCGACCGCGCAGTCACGGACCGGGTGGCGGGCCCAGATCGCGGCGAACTCCGGGCTCTGGATGGCGAGTTCACCGACCAGCTGAGCCAGTCGCCGGTCCTCGGGGTGCCGGCCGACGGCGAGCCGGAGCGCGGCGACCGCGACCCGGGCGTCCTCCTCCCAGTCGGCGTGCAGCTCCCGGGTGTGCGGGTCGAGGAACAGCAGCCGGGTCAGGTTGGGGCGTTCGGCCGGACGGTCGGGGGAGGCCGGGTCGAGGTGCCCGGCGAGCAGGGCGTGGCCCAGGGCGTTCCAGGCGAGCACGTCGTTGCCCCGGTCCAGGACGACGGCGGGCACCTGCGGCATCGCGTCGATCAGGTGCTTCGTGGCGGGCCGGACCCTGGCGGGCTTCACCGAACCGCCCCGGGCGGCCCTGGCGGGCCGGGCGAGGTCGTACAGGTGGGCGCGCTCGTCCGCCGTCAGCCGCAGCGCCCGGGCCAGCGCGTCCAGCACGCCGTCCGAGGCGTTGGCGCTGTGGCCCTGTTCGAGCCGGGTGTAGTAGGTGGCGCTGACCCCGGCGAGCAGCGCGAGCTCCTCGCGGCGCAGCCCGGGCACCCGGCGGCGGCCCGGGTACGGGGTCAGCCCGGCGTCCTCGGGGCGCAGTTGGGCGCGCCGGGTGCGCAGGAACTCCCCGAGGGCGGTCGATGTCTCCATGCCGTCCAGTCTGCCCGGCCGGGGCGCCCCGGTGGCCGGCGCAGGGTATCCCTGCCGGTGCTACCTTCCGCAGGGGGCTGGGTGGGCCGTCCGGCCCGGTGCAGGCTCCTCTCGTCACCGCCGAACGCGACGAGGGGAAACCCGGCCATGGCCACCATCACCACCGTCCGACCGCCCACCCCCGAACGGAAGTTGACGCACCGTCAACTCCTCACCCTGACCGTCCTGCTGGTCGCCCAGTTCATGCTCGCCGTGGACTTCTCGATCCTGAACGTGGCGCTGCCGGCGATCGGCGCGGGGCTCGGCTTCCCGCTCGGCGACCTGCAGTGGATCGGGACGGCGTTCGCGCTGTCCGCCGCCGGGTTCACCCTGCTGTTCGGCCGGATCGCCGACCTGTTCGGCCGGCGGCGGCTGTTCCTGCTCGGCCTGGCCCTGCTCGGCGCGTCCTCGCTGGTCGGAGGCCTGGCCACCGGACCGGCGGTGCTGATCGCGGCCCGCGTCGCGCAGGGCCTGGCCACCGCGATGGTCACCCCCGCCGGCCTGGCGCTGCTCACCACCTCCTTCCCGGAGGGGCCGCTGCGCGACCGGGCGCTCGGCCTGAACGGCGCGCTGATGTCGGCCGGGTTCACCGCCGGCGCGGTCCTCGGCGGCGTGCTCACCGACCTGCTGTCCTGGCGCTGGGCGTTCCTGGTCAACGTGCCGGTGGCGCTCGCGGTGCTGCTGGCCGCGCCCCGGGTGATCGCGGAGAGCCGCCCCGCCGTCCGCCCGAAGCTCGACCTGCCCGGCGCGCTCACCGTCACCCTCGGCCTGCTCTCCCTCGTCCACGGCCTGACCCGGGCCGGCACCGCCGGCTGGACCGACCCGTTCGCGCTCGGCACGCTCGGCCTCGGCGCCGCCCTGCTGCTGCTCTTCCTCGCCGTCGAGCGCCGCGCCGCCGCGCCGCTCGTCCCGCTGCCGGTGCTGCGCCGCCGCAGCGTGGTGTGGGGCAACGCGGCCGGGCTGATCGCCTTCCTCACCGAGACCTCGCTGGTCTTCCTGCTCACCCTCTACCTGCAGGAGGTGCTCGACTTCACCCCCCTCGCGGCCGGCCTGTCCTTCGGCGTGCTGGGCCTGGGCACCGTCCTCGGCGGCGCCACCGCCGCCCGCCTGATCGCCGCCGCCGGCACCCGCGCCACCCTGGTGGCCGGAGGCCTGGTGCAGGCCGCCGCCACCGCCGCCCTGCTGCTGCTCGGCCCGGGCCAGGACTCGCTGTGGCTGCTGCTCGCGGCGACCTTCGTCGGCGGCGTCGGCAACATGTACGTCATCGTCGGCTTCATGGTCACCGCCACCTCCGGCCTGCCCGACCGCGAGCAGGGCCTCGCCACCGGCCTGGCCACCATGACCCAGCAGATCGGCATCACCCTCGGCACCCCCGTGATGAGCACCGTCGTCGCCGCCCGGGCCGGCGCCCACCCCACCGCCCCGGTGGTCCTGGACGCCGTCACCCTCGCCGTCCTCGCCAACACCCTCCTCGTCCTGCTGGGCGTCCTGCTCACCGTTTTCCTCCGCCGTCCCCGACCGGCCCCCCGACCGGCCCCCTGACCGGTCCCCGGACCGGTCCCCGGACCGTCGCGCCCACGCCGCCGGGACGGGGCAGTGGGCGCGGGCTGGCATGATCGAGGGATGGTTGAACGAGTCATCGCCGCCTGCGACGGAGCGGCCAAGGGCAACCCCGGACCCGCCGGGTGGGCGTTCGTGGTCGCGGACGCGAACGGCACCCCGCAGCGCTGGGAGGCCGGCCCGCTGGGGCGCAACACCAACAACGTCGGCGAACTGACGGCACTGCAACGCCTGCTGGAGGCCACCGACCCGGCCGCGCCGCTCGAAGTGCGCCTCGACAGCACCTACACCCGGGACGCGGTCACCAAGTGGCTGCACGGCTGGAAGCGCAACGGCTGGAAGACCGCGGCCGGCAAGCCCGTCGCCAACCAGGAGCTGATCCAGCGGATCGACGCCCTGCTCACCGGCCGCGACGTCGAGTTCGTCTACGTCCCCGCCCACCAGGTCGACGGCGACCCGCTCAACGCCATCGCCGACAAGGCCGCCAGCGACGCCGCCCGCACCCAGCAGGCCGCCGCCGGCACCGCCCCCGACCTCCCCGTCCCCGACCCGGTCGCCGCCGCCCCCGCTCGCCGCGCCGCCCCCAAGCGCACCGCCTCCGCCTCCGCCTCCACCTCCACCTCCTCGGGCGGCGGAGGCGGCCGCACCCTGGCCGCCAAGTTCCCCGGCCGCTGCCCCTGCGGGCGCTCCTACGGCAAGGGCGAGACCATCGGCAAGGTCGGCGGCAGCTGGGGCCACCCCGACTGCGCCGCCGCCCACGCCTGAGCCCCTCCCACGCCTGAGCCCCGCCCGACCGTCCCGTCCGCCCGTCCCGGCCGCCCCCGAGCCCAGCAGGGCCCGGGGGCGGCGGTCGCGACGGCGGCCACGGGGTTTGTCCGGGCCGCCGCCGGTGTGTCAGATTGCGACGGAGCGCGTGCTCGCGTACCCGCACCGTCACGCATTGGAGAAAGGACCCCATGAGCACCGAGACGCTGGAGTTCCAGGCCGAGGCACGGCAGCTGCTGCAGTTGATGGTCCACTCGATCTACTCGAACAAGGACGTCTTCCTGCGCGAGCTGATCTCCAACGCGTCGGACGCGCTGGACAAGCGGCGGCTGGCCGGCCTCACCGACGAGCGGCTGCGCGTCGAGGACCCGCACATCGACATCGAGCTCGACCGGGACGCCCGCACCCTGACCGTCCGCGACAACGGCATCGGCATGACCCGGGACGAGGTCGTCGGGCTGATCGGGACGATCGCCCGCTCCGGCACCGCGGAGACGCTGCGGCGGCTGCGCGAGAGCAAGGAGCCGGCCGAGCTGATCGGCCAGTTCGGCGTCGGCTTCTACTCGACCTTCATGGTCGCGGACAGGGTCACCCTGGTGACCCGCAAGGCGGGGGAGGAGACCGGCACCCGCTGGGAGTCGGCCGGCGAGGGCACCTACACCCTGGAGGAGGTCGCGGACGCCCCCGAGGGCACCTCGGTCACCGTGCACCTGCGCCCGGAGGACGGCGAGGACGGCCTGCACGACTACACGGAGCCGTCGACCGTCCGGCGGCTCGTCAAGCGCTACTCGGACTTCATCGCCTTCCCGATCCGCACCGCGGGCCCGGACGGCACCGGCGAGCAGACCCTCAACTCGATGAAGGCGCTCTGGGCCCGCCCGCGCAACGAGGTCGACGAGGAGGAGTACCGGGAGTTCTACCGACACGTCGCGCACGACTGGACCGACCCGCTGGAGACGATCCGGCTGCGCGCCGAGGGCACCTTCGAGTACGAGGCACTGCTGTTCATCCCGGCCCGCCGCCCGCACGACCTGTTCCAGCGCGACGGCCGCCACGGCGTCCAGCTGTACGTCAAGCGGGTGTTCATCATGGAGGACAGCCGCGAGCTGCTCCCCGACCACCTGCGCTTCGTCAGGGGCGTGGTGGACGCCGCCGACCTGTCGCTGAACATCTCCCGCGAGATCCTCCAGCAGGACCGGCACATCCAGCTGATCCGCCGCCGGCTCGCCAAGAAGGTGATGGCCACCGTCAAGGAGATGATGGCCGGCGACGCCGAGAAGTACCGCACCTTCTGGCGCGAGTTCGGCCCCGCCGTCAAGGAGGGCCTGCTCGACCCCGCCGAGGACCGCAAGGCGATCCTGGACGTCGCCTCCTTCGCCAGCACCGCCGGCGAGGAGCCCACCGGCCTGGCCGACTACGTCGCCCGGATGAAGGACGGCCAGGACAAGATCTACTACATGACCGGCGAGAGCCGCGCCCAGGTCGAGAACTCCCCGCACCTGGAGGCGTTCCGGGCCCAGGGGTACGAGGTCCTGCTGCTCACCGACCCGGTCGACGAGATCTGGGTCGAGAGCGTCCCGGAGTACGACGGCAAGGAGTTCAGCTCGGTCGCCCGCGGCGCGGTCGACCTGCCCGCCGACGAGGTCCCCGAGGAGCGCACCGGCTCGTACGCGGCGCTGCTCGGCTGGCTGGGCGAGACGCTCACCGACGTCAAGGACGTCCGCCTCACCACCCGTCTGACCAACTCGCCCGCCTGCCTGGTCAGCGACGCGGACGGCCTCACCCCCACCCTGGAGAAGATGTACCGGGCGATGGGCCAGGACGTCCCGCCCGCCCGGCGGATCCTCGAACTCAACCCGGACCACCCCCTGGTCGGCGCCCTGCGCACCGCCCACGAGGAGCGCGCCGACGACCCGGCCCTCACCGAGACCGCCGAACTCCTCTACGGCACCGCCCTGCTGGCCGAGGGCGGCGACCTGGCCGACCCGGCCCGCTTCGCCAAGCTGCTCGCCGACCGCCTGGCCCGGACGGTCTGACCCCCGGACCGCGACCACGCCCCCGTTCCTCCCGGGGGTGCCGCCCGGGCGGCACCCCCGGTGACGTGGAGGAACGCGCTCCGCATGTCGGGATGTCGTGTGCTTCGTCCGCCATCATCACGATCCGGTTCCGGCTTTCCGGGGGCGGCCGGCCGCCCCGGTCAAGGGCGGTCGGCGGAACTTCCCAGATCGCACGGCGACCTGTCGGCCCGTCAGCCCGTGGACATGCCCACATGGGTCCGGACCGCGATCCGCACAGTGGCGTTGATCACACGACGCCCCCTGAAACGTGTGGTGGGCTAGGGGCGTCTGAGCTGTGACGAAGGTCGCCCGGCGAAGGAGCGGAGTGCTGATGGTGCCTGGCCAGCCAGGGAGCGGGGACGACGCGGCGGGACCGTCCGAGCGGCCCCCGGGCCGCGGCGCCAGGCGCCGACCGCGCTCGCGCGGACGGTCCGCCCGCCCGCGCGCCGAGCGCACGCGCCGCCGGACACCGGCCCGGCTCCGCCGCCCGGACTATCCCCGGGCCGGCCGCAGCGGCGTCCGGCGCTGGCTGCCGTCCTGGCGCCAGCTCCTGCTGCTGGCCGCCACCTGCTGCGCGCTGCTGTTCGGCACCGCCGGCGTGCTGTACGCCACCACCGAGATCCCCACCGACCTGAACGCCTTCGCCACCCAGCAGAACAACGTCTTCTACTGGGCGGACGGCACCGAGATGGCCCGCACCGGCCTGGTCAACCGGCAGGACGTGCCGCTCGACCAGGTGCCGACCCCGGTGCAGTGGGCGGTGCTGGCCGCCGAGAACGAGACCTTCTACTCCGACCCCGGCATCTCCTTCCAGGGCATCGGCCGGGCGCTCTACCGGATGGGCTCGGGCGGCGACACCCAGGGCGGCTCCACCATCACCCAGCAGTACGTCAAGAACGCCTACCTGAACCAGCGCCAGGACTTCTCCCGCAAGCTCGACGAGATGTTCATCGCGCTCAAGCTCGACCAGCAGGTCAGCAAGGAGCAGATCCTCAGCGGCTACCTGAACATCAGCTGGTTCGGCCGCGGCAGCTACGGCATCGAGCGCGCCGCCCAGGCCTACTACGGCAAGGACGTCTCCGAACTCGACGTCAGCGAGGGCGCGTTCCTCGCCGCGACGCTCAAGGGCGCCTCGCTGTACGACCCGGCCCTCGGCGCCGACAACCACGCCCGGGCGGTCGAACGCTGGTCCTGGATCCTGGACCGGATGGTCAGGATCGGCAAGCTCTCGGCCGCCGACCGCGCCAAGTACACCGACTTCCCCGAACCGGACCCGGCCCCGCCGCTGGTCGGCCTGAACGGCCAGACCGGCTACCTGGTCGACCTCGCCAAGAGCTACGCGCAGAGCCACGCCGACATCACCCCGGCCCAGTTCGACCTCGGCGGCTACCAGATCTACACCACCTTCGAGAAGCCGAAGGAGGAGGCGCTCACCGAGGCCGTCCAGAACGCCGCGAAGAAGCTCGACCCCGAGCACCGCCCCGCCGACCAGAACGTCCACATCGGCGCCGCCTCGGTCGCCACCGACGGCCGGATCCTCGCCGTCTACGGCGGCCCGGACTACCTGAAGCAGGGCTTCGACAACGCCAACACCGTGAACGTGCCCGCCGGTTCGGCCTTCACCCCGCTGGTGTACGCGGCCGGCCTGGCCCAGGGCGTCCAGCGCGAGCGCAACGGCCCCCGCACCCCCGTCCAGCCCACCACCACCTACAACGGCGACAACGGCGTCGACCTGCAGACCCCCGAGGGCCCCTACTGGGGGCGGGACGGCAAGAAGGCCAAGACCACCAACGACGGCGGCCGGAGCTGGGGCCCGCTCACGCTGCGCGCCGCCGTCGAGCAGTCCGTCAACGGGCCGCTCCAGCAGCTCGGCATGGACGTCGGCCTGGACAACGTCCGCAGGACCGCGCTCGCCCTCGGCCTGCTCCCCGAGAGCATGGGCGACCTGACGCCCGCCTACACCCTGGGCAACTCCACCCCCAGCGCGATCCGGCTCGCCGACGCCTACACCGCCTTCGACGCCCGCGGCCGGCGCACCGACCCGTACTCCGTCACCGAGGTCACCCGCAACGGCGGCCGGGTCGCCGTCGACAAGCCCGCGACCGTCCAGGCCCTCAGCCCGCAGGTGGCCGCCGAGGTCGACACCGCGCTGCGCGGCGCCGCCAAGGACGGCCTCGGCAAGGACGTCCCCGGCCTCGGCAAGGACGCCAAGGCGGCCGCCGCCGACAGCGGCGCGAAGGCCGGCACCACCCAGGACCACGACGCCGGCTGGTTCGTCGGCTACCACGGCGACGTCTCCACCGCCGTCACCGTCTTCCGGCTCGACCTGAAGACCCTGGAACTGCTCCCGCTGACCGGCATCGGCGGCACCGCCCAGAACGCCCCCGACGCCGCGATCCCGGCCGGGATCTGGGCCGCCTACACCAGGGGCACCGCGCGCTGACCCGGCGCCGCGGTGCCCCCGGGCGCGGTCACCCCAGGTAGCTCGGCCAGTCCGGCGACTGCGCCGGGTCCAGGTGCCGCAGCTTCTCCAGCACCTTCGGGTCCTGGGCGTCCATCCAGTCCGCGAGTTCCTTGAACGAGACGCAGCGCACCCCGTCCTTCCGGCAGACCGCCTCCATCACGTCCTGGATCGCCTGCATGTAGATGCCGCCGTTCCAGGTCTCGAAGTGGTTCCCGATGAACAGCGGCGCCCGGCTGCCGTTGTAGACCCGCTCGAAGCCGTCCAGGTAGCCTTCCCGGACCTGCTTCTCCCAGGCCGGGTACTTCTTCGGGTCGCCCTCGGTGCTGGCCCCCGACTGGTTGGCCAGGAAGTTGAAGTCCATCGACAGCACCTGGGTGTTGCCGAACGGCAGCAGCTGCAACGGGAAGTTCCACATCCCGTCCACCTTCGACGGCCAGACCTGGAACTCGCCCGGCGAACTCGCGTCGTACCGCCAGCCGTACGACTTCGCCGCCTGCAGCAGGTTCTTCTGCCCCTCCAGGCACGGCGCCCGGCCGCCCACCAGCTCCTTGGCGTAGTCGAACGGCAGCGGCGCCTCGGCGGTGAGACCGGTGTTGGTCCGCCAGTTCGCAACGAACGCGTACGCCTGGTCGATCTCCTGCTTCCAGTCCTCCACCGTCCAGGTGGAGCCGCCACCCGCGTCCCCGGCGTCGGTGCAGAAGTGCCCGTTGAAGTGGGTGCCGATCTCGTCGCCGTCCTGCCAGGCCAGCCGCAGCTGCGCCAGGGTCTCCTTGACGTGCTCGTCGGTGGGGAAGGAGATCGCCGAACTGCCCGCCGCGTGCTTCGGCGCCCGGTAGAGGCCGCGCTTCCCGTTCGGGACGAGGTAGATGCCGCTCAGGAAGAACGTCATCGTCGCGTCGTTCGCCTTCGCCAGCTCGCGGAACCGGGAGAACAGGTGGTCGTCGTTCTCCAGCGCGCCGTCCCAGGAGAACACCACGAACTGCGGCGGCTTCTCGCCCGGCTTCAGCTTCTCCGGCTTCAACTGGTGCGGCTGCGGCCCGGTGTCGGACATCGAGCCGTCCCCCAGCACCTTCACCTTCCCGTCCCACCCCGGCGACGCCGCGACCCCGTCGCCCGCCGCCGCGGCCCCGGACGACGACCCCGACCCCGGCCCCGCCCCGTCGTCCAGCACCAGCGTCAACGCCAGCGCGGTCACCGCGCCCGCGGCCAGCACCGCCAGCGCCACCTTCACGGCCCGGCCCCGCGCTCCCGGCCGCTCCCTGCGCCTGTGGTTCTTCACTGTTCCGCTGTTCCCCGTCCCGTTCCACCGACCGCCGCGTCCCTGCGGTGGCCCGACCGGACATCGCACCATCCGTTCATTGGACGACTCTAGGCGGGGGGTCGGTTGTCACCGGCAGCGGACCGGAACGCCGGAAGGGCGGGGGCGGGCGTCCCCGCCGGGGGAGTGGATCCCGGCGGCGGTGTCGGTGAGTGGACGGCGCCGGTCCCCTTGCCGCGGGGCGGTTTCTAGGGCCCGTCCGGAGGCGGGTCGGGCGGCATCCGGGAGGGCGCGGTCAGGAGACCGAGGTCAGGTGGGCGTAGACGACGGTGTTCGAGTCGTAGCCGGTGTGCCGGTCGTAGTGGCCGCCGCAGGTGATCACGCGCAGTTCGGCGCGGCCGGCCGGGGCGTACACCTCGGCGGCGGGGAAGGCGGCCTTCGGGTAGGAGCGCACGGCGTCGACGGTGAAGACGGCGCTCCGGCGGTCCTTCCGGGTGACGGTCAGGGTCAGGCCGGGGCGCAGCAGGCCGAGCCGGTACAGGACGCCCGGGCCGCGCTTGTCGTCGACGTGGCCGACCACCACGGCGGTGCCGTCCGCGCCGGGCGCGGGGGCGTCGCGGTACCAGCCGACCAGGTTCGGGCGGCCGAGCGGCGGGGTGGTCAGCGCCCCGGCCGCGTCCAGGCCGAGCGGGGTGAACGCGGCGTCGACCGCGATCGACGGGATCCGCAGCCGGACCGGGTCGGACGGTCCGAGCGCCGCGACGCCCGGCCCGGGCCGGGACGCCGCGGCGGGGGAGGACGCGGCCGCCCCGGCGGGGGACGGCGGCGCCTGGGCGCCCGGCGCGGACGGCGGGCCCGGCGCACCCGTCGCGGCCGGCGCCGGGGGAGGCGGTGGGGGCTGGCTGGTGGTCAGCCCGTCGTCGACCAGCCAGACGCCGCACAGCAGCGCGACGGCCGCGGCGCCGACCCGCACGGTCCGCCGCAGGCGGGCGGCCCGGGCGGCCCGGGCGCGCCGCCGGGCCGCCCGCTGCCGGGCGCCAGGCCCGGGCAGGCCGGGCCCGGGCGGTCGGTCGGCGCTGCCGGGCCGGTCGGGTCGGGTCAACGGCGGGTGCGGCGGCGCCGGCGCACGACCAGGTAGCCCGCCCCCGCGATCAGGGCGGCGCCGACGGCGACCTCCGCCGGGTTCAGGTCGCGCGAGGAGCCGCCCGCACCGGCCGCGACCCCGCCCTGCGGCGTCCGCCCCGGCCCGCCCGGGCCCGAGGTGCCCGGGCCGCCGCTGCCGCCCTTGCCGGAGGGGGAGGTGCCGGGCGACGGGGACGCGGAGGAGGACGCGGACGGCGACGGCGAGACGCCGCTGCCCACCGGGGACGGCGAACCGCTGGGCGGCGGGCTGCTGCCGACACCCGAGCAGTCGACCGTGAACACCTTGTGCTTGGCGTCGCCGTCCTCACCGGTGAAGTTCCAGAACAGCTTGTAGTGCCCGTCGGGCAGCCGCGGCGACACCGTCCCGGTGAAACCCTGCCCGGCGGTCAGGGCGATCTGCCCGGTGCGCACGTTCGGGGTGGTACCGGTCGGGGGCTGCTGGTCGATGTGCCACGTCACCTGCTGCAGGGTGTCGAAGTCGAACGCGTCGAGGTAGAAGTCGCAGACCTTCGGCTCGTCGTTCTGACTGCCCGTCGGCGTATCGAGGTTGTGGATCTTCACGTCGCCGTTGTCGCCGACTGCGGCGGACGCGGGGGCGGACGCGGCCAGCGGAAGCGCGACGGCGGCGACGAGGGCGGCCGCGCGCGGCAGCGGGCGCCGACCGGTCGGGGAGTGGGCCATGAGGACTCCGGGGGGCTGGACGGGAGCTGCCGGCACGCCGCCGACACCTCCCCGAGGGTGCTCGTCGGCAGCTGACGGTCCGTCACAACACACCCGAACCGGTACGACGTTTCCCCCCGACGGCCCAGGGCGGGGGTGCCCGCGGGTTTAGAACGCGCGGCCGCCGCCCCCGCCCCCGGCACTTCCGGGCCGGGGGCCGGCCGTCCTACTCCGCGGCCGGGCCGGCCGCCGCCGGGGCCTCCTCCGGCCGCCGGCGGCGCCGCCGGCGCGGGCGGAGGCGCTCGCCGCGGGCCAGGCGGCGCAGGCCCGCGAAGCGGGAGAAGCGGTCGCGGTTGGCGACGGCGGCCCGGTCGAGCTCCTCCATCAGGCGGCGGCCGCGGTGTTCGAGGTCGAGCTCGTCCAGGATCCGGTCGACCTCGGCCAGCAGCGAACCGTGCAACTGCCAGGCCTCCGGATGCTCCTGGACGCGGCGCAGCAGCAGCTGGGCGACGTTCTCCCGGCAGGACCAGGCGGCGGCGAGTTCGGCGGCCAGCCGCTGCTCGGCCTCCTCGGCGTTGCGGCTGACCTGCGTGGTGACCAGCACCGCGAAGCTCACCAGCGCGCCGCCCACGTGCTCGAACAGCTCCTCCAGGGCCACCGCCACGTCGTCGGGGAAGAGCCGCTCGCCGGAGCCGCGCCGCTTGGCCAGGTCGGTCAGCGAACGGGCGATCACCCGGATCACCACCACGCAGATCTCAAGCGTGTCCAGCCCGGTGCGCAGCACCAGCCGGGACAGCAGGCCCTCGCTGATCCGCGGGTTGAGCCGCAGGCTGTCCTCGGCCTGCCGCAGCGCCCCGTCCACCTGGGCGATCGCGTGGTCCAGCTGCCGGGCCTCGTACAGCCGCTCGGCGGCCCGCTCCACCGGGACGGGCCGCCCCAGCTCCTCGGCCAGCCCGAGCAGCAGGTGCCGGGCCCGGCGGGCCAGGTCCTCGATCGACTCGCCGGCCTTGTCCACCCACACCGGGGGCGCTATCACCAGGTTGAACAGCAGGCCGACGCTCGCCCCGATCACCGTCTCCAGCACCCGGTCCCACGCCTGCGTGGTCACCTGCGAGACGCCCAGGATCAGCATCGCGCTGATCGCCACCTCCTGGACGAACTCGTCCACCCGGACGAACCGCCCCACCACCAGCGACGCCAGGATGATCAGCCCCAGGCTCCACCAGGACAGCCCCACCACCGCCGAGAACCCGATCGCGATCAGCACCCCGACCACCACCGAGTTGACCCGACGGATGCTGGTGGTCAGCGTCGAGTACACCGTCACCTGCACCACCAGCAGCGCCGTCAGCGGCGCCGTCAGCGGGGCCGGTTCCCTGCTCAGCCAGGTCGCCACCACGTACGAGAGGGTCGCCGCCACGGTCGCCCGCACCGTCTGCACGACGAACGGGTCCCTGGCCCCACGGCGCACCAGGGACGCCACCGACTCCGGAACAAATCGCATGCAGACCCTTCTATCCCTCCGGAGGTCCCGCACACCGCGACGGCGCGCGGACCCCTGCCCCGGACCCGCCGGAGCCGAGGCCGCTGCGGTGGGCGACCTGGTCGACCGTCAGGTCGGTGGTCTCCAGGAGTGCGCGGAGACGTCGTCCGTGGTGGAACGGCCCTCCGCCGTCGACGACGGCGCGATCCGCGAGACCTCCGGCCCCGGGGCGGGCACGCGGCGCGAGGCCCCGGCGGGCCGGGGGCGGCCGGTCTCAGGGGACCGGGGTCAGCAGCAGGACCAGGGCCGTGGGGTCGTCGACCGGGTGGAAGGAGCTGAGGGTCAGCCGGACGGGGACGCCGCCGGGCGGGTGGGCGAGGAGGGTGCGCGCGGTGAGCGGGGCGACCGAGTGGCAGCCCCACCAGTGCCGCAGCTCGGGGGCGTCGGCGTCCAGGCGCCGGTAGAGCTCCTCGGTGCGGGGACCGGCGAGCGCCGGGCCGGCCTGGGCGCGGAAGTGCTGGAAGACGTTCATCGCCAGCGGCTGCCAGTCGGGCAGGACCGCGTGCAGCCGGGGGCCGACGGCGAGCAGCCAGAGCAGGTTGCGGCGGTCGACGGGCACGTCCTCCGGGTCGCCGCACAGTGCCGTCCAGGCGGCGTTCCAGGCCAGCAGGTCGAAGTGCCGGTCGAGCAGGACGGCCGGGCTGGCCGGCCAGGACTCCAGCACCGGGCGGACGGCGGCGGCCAGCCGCCCGGCCGCGCCGTCGTCCCCGTCGTCCCCGGCGGGCGCGGACTCGTGGTACCCGGCCAGCCGCAGCGCGTGCCGCAGGCCCGCCGCGTCCAGCCGCAGCGCCCGGCCGACCGCCTCCAGGACCTGCCGGGAGGCGGCGACCCGGCCCTGTTCCAGCCAGGTGTACCAGGCCAGGCCGACCCCGGACAGCGAGGCGACCTCCTCCCGGCGCAGCCCCGGCGTGCGGCGCCGGGCGGTCGCGGTCAGGCCGACGTCGGCGGGCCGCAGCAGCTCGCGGTGGGCGCGCAGGAACGCGCCGAGCTCCGGGCCGGTGGCGGGGGTGGGCACGGGCTCGCTCCTCGTCGCGGGTGGATCGCTCGGTACTCCGGCCCAGCGTAGGGCGGGGGAGCGCCGCCGCCCGGTCCCGCAACAAACTCCTCACACGGCGCCGAACCCCGCCGCCCGGCAAGGGAGTCGGCCCGGTCCTATGACCAGCGGTCACCGTACCAACGCCTGGCTGGCCGGCCCGCGCGCCGTCCGCGAACCTCGAACCGGACGGAGCCCGGCCGGCGGCGGCCGCCCGGGCCCGTCCGGACCACCGGACCGGGAGGACCCACCGCGCCATGACCGACACCCCGCGACCCGCACCCGCCTGGGGCCTCACCCTGCCACTGCCCGGCCTCACCCTCGACCGGCACCGCCCGCTGGTCGAACGCCTCCCCGACCTCGGCTACGACGACGTGTGGAGCGCCGAAGGCGGCGGCACCGACGCGTTCACCCCGCTCGCCGCCACCGCCGCCTGGTCGTCGCGCCTGCGGATCGCCACCGGCATCGTCCCCGTGCAGACCCGCGGCCCCGCCGTCCTCGCCCAGACCGCCGCCACCCTCGCCCAACTCGCCCCCGGACGCGTCCTGCTGGGCATCGGCGCGTCCGTGCCCGCGCACGTCACCGACATCAACGGCATCCCGTTCGACGAACCCTTCAAACGCACCCGCGACGTGCTGCGCTTCCTCACCGCCGCGCTGCGCGGCGAACACGTCGCCGGCGACTTCGACACCTTCTCCATCGCCGGCTACCGACTGCCGCACCCGCCCGACCGACCCGTCAAGGTCATCCTCGGCGCGCTGCGCCCCGGCATGCTCCGGCTCGGCTTCGCCGAGGGCGACGGCGCCGTCACCAACCTGCTGCGCGCCCGGGACCTGCCCAGGGTGCTGGACGCCGTCGGCCCGCAGCCGCCCGGCAAGGAGCTCGTCGTCAAGGTCTTCGTCTGCCCGACCGAGGACGCCGCCCACGCGCGCCGCACCGCCCGGCCGTTCCTCGCCTGGATCCTCAACCGCGAGCCCTACCGCAGGTTCCACGCCTGGCTGGGCAACGGCGACCTGCTCGCCGAGACCCACCGCCGCTGGGACGCCGGCGACCACCTCGGAGCCCAGCGCGCCCTCCCGGACGCCCTCGTCGACGACCTGTTCCTGCACGGCCCGCCCGAGGACGTCCGCGAGCGGCTGCGGCAGTTCCTCCTCCCCGGCGTCACCGCCGTCCAGCTGTACGTCTCCCCGCCCCCGGGCACTCTCGCCGCCCCCGACCGCCTCCTCGACCTCCTGGCCCGCCTCAGCCCGCACGGCGGCCGCCCGCTCCGCCCCGGGAGGTCGCGCACGGGCGGGCCGGGTCCCGGCTGAGGGGCCCGGCGGGGTCCCTCAGCCGGGACCCGCGATCAGCTCCGCGTCTCCTCGCGGCGCCCCCCAGCGGCCGCACCGGGGACGAGGAGCAGCTTGCCGGTGGTGCGCCGAGCCTCCAGATCGCGGTGGGCCCGGGCCGCCTCGGACAGGGCGTAGCGGCCCGTCACGGTGACCTCCAGCGCCCCGGAGCGCACCCACTCGAACACGTCGGCGGCCCGTCGCAGCAGTTCGGACCGGTCGGCGACGAAGTCCCCGAGGCTGGGCCGGATCAGGGTCAGCGAACCGCCGAGGGCGAGCCGCATCGGATCGAACGGCGGCACGGCACCGCTCGCCGCGCCGAAGAGCACGAGACGGCCGCGCGGCCGCAGGCTGGCGAGGCTCGCGTCGAAGGTGTGCGCGCCGACGCCGTCGAAGACCACCGGCAGCCCCTGACCGCCGTTGAGCCGCCGCACCTCGGCCGCGAGGTCGTCGACCTCGGCCGGAAGGACCACCTCGGCGGCCCCGGCCCGCTTCGCCAGCTCGGCCTTCGCCGCGGTCGACGTCGTGCCGATCACCCTGCCGCCGAGACGGGTGACCAGCTGGGTCAGGAGCAGCCCCGTGCCACCGGCGGCCGCGTGCACCAGCACCGTGTCGCCCTCCTGCACCGGGTAGGCGTCCTTGACGAGGTAGTGCGCGGTCATGCCCTGGAGGAGCACGGCGGCCGCCGTCTCGAAGCCGATGTCGTCGGGCAGCGGCACCAGCCGGGAGGAGTCCACGACGGCCCGCTCGGCGTACGTGCCGGGAACCTCCACCCAGCCGACCCGGTCCCCCACCGCGACGTCGACGACGCCGGGCCCGACCTCGACGACCGTGCCCGCGCCCTCGGCGCCCGGCGTGAAGGGCAGCGGGAGGCCGTACCGGCCCTCGCGGTGGTAGACGTCGAGGAAGTTGACCCCGGACGCCGCGACCTCCACGACCGCCTCGCCCGGACCCGGCGCCGGCTGGTCCACCTCGACCTCCCGCAGCACCTCGGGACCGCCCACTCCGCCCACCTGAATCGCTCGCATGACCCCTCCAACAACGGTTCAAGCCCCACCAACCCCGCCGGCGGGGATCCGATTCCCGGCCCGGCCCGCCGGGCGGGTCAGGCCGGGACGCGCAGCTTGTCGGGGTTGGAGACCGCGTGGACGGCGGTGACCAGGTCGGTCCCCGGGGCCAGGTCCAGCACCAGCAGGGCGAACGGGCGGCCGCCGGCGGAGAACAGCGCGGCCGGGGCGCCGTTGGCGGTGCGCCAGGCGAGGTCGAGGGCGGGGCCCCCGGCGGCCCGGCGGCGGGCGAGCCCGGTGAGCAGGCGGGCCACCGCCGCACGGCCGGTGAGCGGGCGGCGGCCGCCCGGTGCCCTGCCGCCACCGTCGCCGACCAGGGTGACGTCCGGGGCCAGCAGCCGCAGCAGGGCGGCCAGGTCGCCGCCCAGGGCCGCCGCCAGGAACCGCTCGGTCACCTCGCGGCGGACCTCCGGCGCGGGCTCGTAGCGGGGACGCCGGGCCCGGACGTGCTCGCGGGCCCGCTTCACCAACTGCCGCACCGCCGCCGGGGAGCGGCCCAGCACGGCGGCGGTCTCCGCCCCGCCGAAGCCGAACACCTCGTGCAGGACGAACGCCGCGCGCTCCAACGGCGACAGCGTCTCCAGCACCACCAGCAGCGCCAGCGACACCGCCTCGGCCCGCTCGGCGCACTCCGCCGGGGTCGCCCGCTCCGGGCCGATCAGCGGCTCGGGCAGCCACGGCCCCACGTACGTCTCGCGCCGCCGCCCGACCGCCGCCCGCTGCGCTAGCGCCCGGTTGACCGCGATCCGCACCAGGTACGCCTTCGGGTGCTCCACCGGCGCCGCCGCCGGGTCGCCGGCCCGGGCCGCCCAGGCCAGCCAGGTGTCCTGCAGGACGTCCTCGGTGTCGGCGACGACGCCCAGCAGGTCGTAGACCACGGCGAACAGCAGCCCCCGGTGCTCCGCGTACTCCCGGCCGGCCCGTTCCGCCACCGTCTCCCCGTCCACCGCTACCCCTCTCGCCGTCGCACCGCACCCGTTCCGGAACTGAGAGCGCCGCCGGCCGCGGAACGTTGCGCGCCGACCCGCCGGTGTGTCCCGGCTCACACCGGCCCCGCCGCCCCGGACGGCCGTCCGCGCACCTCAAGTAGGCTGAGCCCGGCCGGACATGACGGTGCCACGACGAAAAGACGGACGCCACGGACCCGGCGGACCCGCCTCGGCGTCCGGGCACCGGCCCTGGGGGACCGGCCGACGGGGACGGACACGAAGGACAGGCACAAGTGGACAGCGACAACCGCGCCGGCGCCGGACCCGCGGACCGGGCGGAGCACCGGCAGGACCCGCGGACGGCATGGCGCTACCTGCTGGACGACGGCGTCGACCCCGACGGACGGATCCCCGTCCACCTCGTCCGCGCCAGCACCCCGCCCGGTCCCGCCGGCGACCGCGCCCACCGGCCCAACCCGCGCCACGGCCGCCCGCTGCCCCCACCGCCCGCCGCCCCCGACGCCCCCGGCCTGCCCCCGCTCGAAGCCGGCCGCCGCCCCGCCGGACGCGCCCTGCTGGCCTGGCTGGAGGACACCCGCGCCCCCCGGCTGTGCCGCATCGCCGGCTCCTCCGGCAGCGGCCGCACCCACCTGCTGACCTGGCTCGCCGCCGCCTGCCCGCCCGACCACCCGCGCCCCGGCCGCCGCGTCCACGCCCTGCTGGACGCCGAGGGCCTCACCGTCCGCTCCGCCACCACCCGGCTCGCCGACCTGCTCGGCCTCACCGCCGGCGAACCCGCCGAACTCCTGGAAGCCCTCCAGGACGGCACCCCCCGCACCGTCGTCGTCACCGACCTCGACCGGGCCGGCGGCCCCCGGCTGCCCGACACCCCCGAACGCCTCGCCCGGGAACTCCTCGTCCCGCTGCTCTCCGTCCCCTGGCTGCTGCTGGTCGTCGAAGCCGCCCACGGCCCCGCCGCCGACGCGCTCACCGCCGCCGCCCCCACCGGCGCCGTCCTCGACCTCGACCAGCCCCAGTGGACCGACCCCGACAAGTACGCCGCCTGGTGCGCCCGGCTCACCGGCCACCCCGTCGACCCCGCCACCACCCACCCCAGCCCCGGCCTCGCCCAACTCGCCGCCCGCACCCCCGGCGCCGCCCCCGACCCCGCGCTGCCGCCCGCCGACCGGGCCACCGCCCTCGCCGCGACCTGGTGGGACGCCGTCCCCGCCCCCGAACGCGCCGCCCTCACCGCGCTGGCCCGCGTCGACGGCCCGATCAGCACCGCCCTGTGGGCCACCCTCCCCGGCACCGACCCCGCCGGCGTCACCGCCGCCACCGCCCTGCTGCCCCCGCCCCCCGTCGCCGACCGCTGGCGCCTGCGCCCCCGGCAACTCGCCGACCTGGTCACCGCCGACAGCCCGCCCGTCGACCACGCCGCCCTGATGTGGGAGGTCGCCGGCGGCATACCCGTCCGGCCCGACGGCGGCCCCGACCTCGCCGCCAGCGACCCCGAACGCCTCGCCCTGCTCGTCCGGCACGCCTCCGCCGCCGACCCCGCCACCCCCCTGCTCGGCGAGATCGACCTGCTGCTGCACGCCGAACCCGCCACCGTCACCGCCGCGTTCCAACGCGCCGAGGACGCCGGCGCACCCCCCACCCCGCTCGCCGAAGCCTGGCACCGCGCCGCCCCCGACCGGGCCGCCACCGCCCGCCCCGCCGACCGCGCCGCCGTCCTGCACGCCCACCTCACCGGCCGCCACCCCGAAGCCGCCGCCCACTGCGCCGCCCTCGCCGCCCGCGCCGACACCCGCTGGCGCGCCGTCTGGCAGCACACCCCCGCCCACGGCCCCTGCACCGCCGCCCTCGGCTTCGGCCCGCTCGCCGGACACCTGCTGCTCACCGACGCCGCCGGGCTGCACCTCGCCGACCCCGCCACCGGCGAACTGCGCCACGGACCCGAGCCGCTGACCGAACCCCACCCGCGCGCCCTGACCGCCACCCCGTTCGGCGGCGCCCTGCTGCTGAACGCCTCCGGCGTGCTGCGCCCGCTCACCGTGCGCGGCCACCAGGGCGTCCCCGACGGCGCGCTCGCCGCCCTCGACGCCCGCACCGCCGTCGCCGCCCACCGGGACGTCATGGTGTTCGGCGGCTCTGACGGCCTGACCACCTACAGCGAGATCTCCACCGGCACCACCCACCGCCCCGAACACCCCCTGCACGAAGGCCCCGTCACCGCCCTCGGCGTCGCCGAGGCCGACGGCGGCACCCTGGTCGCCAGCGGCGGCGAGGACGGCCGGGTCTGGACCTGGATGCCCGGCCGCCCCCCGCTGCCCGCCCCCGTCGACCGGCGCGCCCACCCGGTCACCGCCGTCGCCCTCGCCGCCACCCCCGGCGGGCTGCTGCTCGCCGCCGCCTGGTCCGACGGCCTGCTCCGCCTGCGCCGCTGGGGCGAGCGGCACCGCGGCGCCGACCTCCGGCTCGGCGCCGCCGTCCGCACCCTCGCGGTCACCCCCGACGGGCTGGTGGTCGCCGCGCTGCCCGGCTCGGTGCTCGCGCTCGCCCTGGTCGACGGTCGTGTTGAAAGTTGACGTCGAACCGCTGATCTTCAACGAAAGACCCCGTGATTCACCATTTCCGGCTGGTTCCTGATCGAGTTTGACCACACGAAGGGCTTTCGGCGTCAACGAAGCCGCCGCTCTTCCCCCACAACGAATGCACCGGATCCCACCCCCGCTGTGAGTCGTGAGCTGTGAACGCTGAACTCGACCTGCGAAGCAAGACCGACCGGAAACGAGGAATCGATGTCTGAACACCGTGACGGGGTCGACCACGTGGAGAGGGAGTGCGCCGCCCTCGCCGGACTGCCCGCCGCCCAGCGGCTGGCCGAACTCGAGAAGCTCTGCCGCCGGACCGAGCGGATCCTCGGCCGCGCCGTCCTGGACACCGCCGCCGAGGTCTACGAACAGGGCCACGACACCGCCCTGCGCCGCTCCCCGTACGCCTACGGCTACCTGCGCCGCAGCCTCGGCTTCCGGCCCGAACACCGAACGGACGGCTGACCGTTGTACACCTACTTGTGCCGCACCCGCTGGGGCGACATGGACGCCTTCGGCCACGTCAACAACCTGAAGGTCCTCCAGTACGTCCAGGAGGCCGTCTACTGCCTGCTCTACGACGACACCGAGGGACAGGACCTCTTCGAGGACGGGTTCATGATCGCCCGCCACGAGATCGACTACCGCTCCCCGCTCTACCACTGCCCCACCCCGCTGCCCGTGCAGATCTGGGTGGAACGCCTCGGCCGGTCCTCGATCAGCACCACCTGCGAGGCCCGCCGGCGCGGGCAGATGGTGTTCCAGGCCCGGACGGTCACCGTGCCGACCGACGCCGCGACCCGCCGCAGCCGCCCGCTGCGCGAGGTCGAACGCCACCACCTCAACCGCTACCGGGTCCGCCCCACCGGCCCCGTCGCCCCCGTCGGCCGCGTCCCCGTGCGCTCCACCGGCCGCATCCGGGTGCCCGTCCTCGGCGAACGCGCGTCCTGACCGCGACGCGCACACCCCCTCCACCGGCCCCGGCCCCGGGCTCCCCACCCGGCCCCGGGGCCGGCCCCGCTCCCGTTCCCGTTCCCGTGCCCGTGCCCGTTCCCGTGCCCGGCAGGGGTTTTCAACACCGCGACGACTTCAACCGGAGCGGCCCCGCGCACTCCCGCCCGCCGGGCCGCGCCACCCCCATACTGCTGCCGGGAGGCCCCGACCCCGGCGGCGCGGCGGCACCGCGCCCACCGGCCGCGGCCGCCCGTGCCCTCGTACGTCCGGGCGGCGTCGCGCGCCCGCGGAGCGGAAAGAACCCCATGCCCAACCCCTGCCCGTCCGGCCCGTCCCCGTCTGGCCCGACACCCGCGTCCGGCCCGGCACCCGCGTCCGGCCCGGCACCCGCGTCCGGCCCGGCACCCGCGTCCGGCCCGGTCCGGACCGCCGCCACCGCACCGGCCGCCCGGCCCGGGCCCGAGCTCGGGACGGTGCACGAGCGGATGCTGCGGGCGAACGGGCTCGACGCGCTGCGGGCGGCCCGGGGCGCGGAGCGGGCGCTGTTCCCGTTCAGCGACGAGCTGGGGATCCGGGTGACGGCCGTCGGCCCCGGCGAAGTCCTGCTCGCCGTCAGGCCGCTGAGCGTCCACCAGGGCTGGCCCCAGAACACCCACGGCGGTTTCCTCGCCGCGCTCTGCGACACCGCGTGCGGCCTCGCCGCGGTCTCACTGGCCCCGGCCCGGCACACCGTGGTGACCGCCGGCCTGAGCCTCCAGTACCTGCGGCCGGTCCCCGCGCCCGGCGGCGCGGTCGGCTGCCTCGGCACCGTCACCCACCGGCAGGGAAGCCGCGTCCTCACCCGGGCCGACGTCACCGGCGGCGACGGCGAAGTGCTCGCCACCGCCACCGCGGTGATGCTGATCCGCGCCACCGACCCGGACGCCGCCCGGGACGCGGACGCACCCGTGTCGCCGCCGGCGCCGCCCGCCCTCGTCAGCTGAGCCGGCCGCGGCGGCGCTCGCCGAACGGCCCGCCCCCGGCCGCGTCGCGGCGCGCGGTGCCGGTGAAGTCCCGGCCCGGCCCGGCGGGTTCCGGCGCTTGCGGGAGTCCTGGTCCGCGCGGTGCCTGCGACGCTTCCGGGTCGGCCGGCGGCCGCGGCACCCGCGGCGGGACGGGCGACACCAGCGAGTAGTACGAGGGATCGTTCATATCCTCATTGATCACCAGCCGTCCGAGCCCGCCAAGCACCCGACCCGCACGGCTCACCCCGCCGCCGGGCCGGACCCCCGCACGGCCGCCGACGGGCGGGCCCGTTCCCCCGATCGGGAGGCCGGGTCCCCCGGACGGCTACCCACCCAGTCGGGCGAACCGGCCCTCCAGGCGCGTCAGTTGCAGCGTCGTCGCCGGGGAACGCAGCGCGTCCTGCCGCTCGCGGAAGCTGGCGTACGCCCGCCGGGCCTGGTGGATGTTGCCCGAGTCCAGCTCCAGGTGGGCGAGCTGGAGCAGCGAGACGCCGATCGTCCGGTGCTCGCCGGGCGGCCGGGCCCGCAGCGAGGCCCGCAGGTAGGAGAGCGACAACTCGGTGGCCCGCAGCGAGCGGTGCACCTGCGCGGCCTGGTAGAGCAGCGCGGGCTCCGGGTACCGATGCGGGCCGCCCTCCGCCGCCGACCGGCCCGCCCAGTGCTGGGCCGCCTCCAGGTGCTTCAGCGCCTCCCCGGCCTGGCGCAGCCGGGCCGCCGCCACCGCCTGCTGGGCCAGCACGAACGCCCGCACGCCGGGCGCCGCGTCCGGCGGCAGGTGCTCGGCCGCGCTGTCCGCCAGCCGCGCCGCGTACGCGTGGTGCCCGAGCGCCCCGGCCTGGGTGCTCTGGTCGCGCAGCGCCATCGCCTGGGCCGGGCCGTCCTGCGCCTCGGCCGCCAGCTGGTACGCCAGCCGGTAGTGCCGCTGGGCCTCGCCGTGCCGGTTGTCGTCGGTGTACGTCCGCCCGACCAGGCGGACCAACTGCGCGGCGGCGACCAGCAGTTCGCGGTGCCGCAGGTCGTTGGCGGGGGACTTCGCCCAGGGCAGCACGTGGTCGCGCAGGTAGCCGAGGAGCAGGCTCCGGGCGATCGCCCCGCCGTAGCCGTCGTAGTGCCGGGCGCCGAAGGCCGTCATCTCCCGCACCGCCTCCGCGTGCCGCGCCCCGACCCGCTCCGGGCCGGAGCGGCGGGCGGCCGGCGGCCGGAGCGCGGAATCCGCGCCGGAGCCCGGGCCTGGTTTCAGCGGCGGGCGCGGTGCGGGCAGCATCCGGATCTGGAACAGCGGAGGCTGAAACGTTTCGTCCTGCGGCTCGTTGGAATGGGGCCAGGAATGCAGTCGGCGCAGCCCGGTCAGGGCGTCGGTGGACTCCTGTTCCGCCGGCTCCGCGAGTGCCTGGTCCGCCGGGTGCAGGCCGAGTTCGCCGCGCGAGACCGGGCGGCCCAGGCGGCGGGCGAACGCCTCCTGCAGCAGCTGCGGACCGGGCGGCCGCGGCTGCGTGCCGGAGAGCCAGTGCGCCACCGTCGTCCGGTCGTAGCCGACGCTGAACCCGCTCTCCCGGGCCACCTTCTGCAGGGCGGCCGCCAGCGCGGGGCCGTTCCACCCGGCCTCCGCCATGCAGCCGCGCAGGGCGGTGTTCGGCCCACGGGTGCGTGTCATTCACAACTCCTTGTGCGGACCACCTAAGGGGTTGGCCCCAGAATAACGGGCGGTGCCGACGGCGAATGCCGAGTTTCCGGCGGACGGCGAATGTTCAACGTTCGACGGCGGAAATCGATACTGCGCCGGCCGTTTCCGGCGGCGGCGAAGGAGTGATTCCGGAGCGAACGGTGGGAAATGCCCGTTGAAAAATGATGGTCCGACAGGAATATGATCGAATGAATCAGTCCAAGGTCGGCCCCGGGTCGAAGTTCCCGGCGTCCTCGGCGTCCCCGGCCGCCGCCAGGATCCGGCGCACCAGCCCCTCCGCGTCCAGGAACTCGTGCTCGGCGCCGGCCGGCACCAGCCGGTGGGTCAGCGTCAGGAAGTCCCGGACCGGCGCGGCCGGGGTGTGCAGCACCGCGGTCTGACCGGGCGTGCTCAGCGCGATGGCCAGCAGGTCCTCCGCCGAGGTCGACCGGCGGATCGTCACGTCGCCGATCCCCGCCCACCCGTCCAGCCCGTCCACCAGCAGCTCGCGGGCGAACAGCCAGGTGATCGGCTCCTCCAGGTCGACGTGGCAGTCCAGGTGCACCGCGTACGGGTCGGCCCGGTGGTAGCGCAGCCGGGCCGGCACCGAGACCCGCAGCCCCGGGCACGGCGCCACCGTCACGTCCAGCAGCAGCACGCAGTCCGGCTCGCCGTTGCGCCGCAGCCACGCGCGGGGCGTGTTCCGGTGGTTCACGAAGCCTCCCTCGGGCGGACGACGGACGGGACGGCGTCCGGTGCGGGCACGGTCGGTGCGGGGGTGACCGATGCGGGGGTGACCGGTGCGGCGCCAGGGTCGGCGGGGCCGGCGGCGGGTGCGGCGGGGCCGGGGTCGGGGGGCGGGCAGCCGGTCGGCGGGGAGAACCGTTCCCGCTCGGGGGACGGGTGGGCGGCGAACCGGGGCGGCGTGACCAGCCGCGACCACTCGTGGTCCCGGCGGCCGGGCACCGTGCGGCCGGACTGGTGCCACAGGGTCACCAGCCGTGCGTAGATGGGGGCTTGCTGAATCGTTTCGTCGCGGACGCCCGTCAGGGCCCAGGGGTCGGCACTCACGTCCGGGGATAACGACCGAACCCGGGGGCGGTCACGGCACTCGTCCGTCCGCCGCACCGGACGGGCGCGATCCCGCCACGGCCGCGCCGCCCGGCCCGTCAGTCGCCGTCCACGGCCCGGTCGGTCCCGGCCCGCTCACCGGCCGCGCCCGTCCCGCGCCCGTCCCCGCCCGACCCGCTCCCGCCCGACCCGCTCCCGGCGGCCAGGGTCGCGGCCAGCGCCCGGGCCCGGTCGAAGGCCCGCACCGGGTTCGGCGCGGCCGACCAGGGGAGCGCCCCGCACCACGGGCCGATCAGCCGGAACTGCTCCAGCGCCAGGGCGGGTTGCCGCGACAGCAGCGCGTAGTGCGCCAGCAGGTGCCGCAGCAGCGGCACCTGGTCGTTCCCGGCCGGCACCCCGTCCAGCGCAGCCGCGATCCGGGGCAGCAGCTCCCGGTGGCGGCGGCGCTCCGGCAGCCCGCCGGGCCCGTGCCGCAGTTCCAGTTCGGTGAGCGCCTGCAGGTACAGCCCGGGCAGCGGCGAGCCGGCCGGGGCCTCGCGCACCGCGCGCACCGCGAAGCGCAGCATCCGGGTGTCGCTGCCGTGCCACTTGGCGCACCAGTACTGCATCGCCTGCCAGTGCCCGCCGACGTGGTGCGGCGCCCGGGCGACCAGCTCGGCCCACAGCTCCCGGAACCTCCGCCGGGGCAGCCGCATCCCGCGGGCCGCCGTGATCATCACCACCCAGGGGCCGGGGTCGCGCCCGTCCGCCTCGGCGGCCGTCCGGGCCAGCTCGTACGCGGCGGGCAGCCGGCTGCGGAACGCGGCCATCCGCTCGGGCCCCACCTGCGCGGGGAAGCCGCTGCCGCGCGCCTCCCAGGCCCGCTGGACCAGCAGCCGGGCCCGGACGGTGGCGGCCGCGGCCGGTGCGGTGCCCGCCGCCTCCCAGTCGGTCAGCCACGCGTCGCGCTCGGCGGCCACCCGGGTCAGGAAGTCCAGCCGCGACCAGCGCTCGTCCCAGTCCGTCCCCGCCCCCGCGACGTACGCCTCGGCGGCCCGCCAGCCGCCCGCCAGGCAGGAGTCGGCCAGCGCCTCCAGCTCCTTGCGCCGCAGCAGCCGCATCGGCGGCCCGGCCCGCCCGGGGTCCAGCTCGGCCGAGGGCACCAGCCCGTGCGCCGCCGGGTCGAAGCCCGCCGCCTCCACCGCGGCGAGCCCCGCCGCGAGTTCGGCCGCGAACCCGCCCCGGCCGCCGTCGCCCCGCCGCCGCGTCAGCAGCATGATCAGCGCGGCGAGGACGAACACCAGAACGGGGGTCATGCCGAGAATGATCTCCCACCCCCGCCGGCCCCCGAGCGGTGCCCCCGGTCGGGCCGGCGGTGGGCGGTCGGCGGTCGGCGGCGGACGGCCGGCGGTGGGCGGCGGGCGCTCAGGGGGCGGGGTGCGAGGGGCAGCCGCGCAGGGGGCCGATCGCCTCGTTGACCCGGCGGCTGATCGACTTCAGCTGCCCGTACTGGCCCTTGGTCAGCGGGTCGAAGAGCAGCCGGCGGACCTCGGCGACGTGCCCGGGGGCGGTGGCCACCACCTTCTCCCAGCCCTCCTCGGTGAGCACCGCGAGGGTGTAGCGGCCGTCCTCGGGGTCGGGGGTCCGGCGCAGCCAGCCCCTGCCCTCCAGGCGCTTGGCGGTGTGCGAGAGCCGGGAGAGCGAGCAGGCGGCGAACTCGGCCAGGACGCTCATGCGCAGGGTGCGCCCGGGGGTCATGGAGAGCCCGGAGAGGACCTGGTACTCGAAGTGCGAGAGGCCCGCGTCGCGCTGCAGCTGGGTGTCGAGGGCGGCCGGGAAGCGCATCAGCAGGGTGACCATGGCCAGCCAGGTCTCCTCCTCCTCGGCGTCCAGCCAGCGGGGTTCATCGGTGCTCATGGCTGCCATGGTACGGGCGCGTCCGGGGGGAAAGGCCCGGTTTGAGTTGAATGTTCAACCTTGCCAACGAGTGGCAGGCCCGTCGGATGACTTGACCTTTCAACTCGCGCCCGCCTACCTTCTCGTTGAACATTCAAGTCATCGAGCAGAGAAGCACCTGATGAACATCACCCTGTGGATCGCCGCCGCCGTCCTGGCCCTCGCCTTCGCGGCCGCCGGCCTGATGAAGATCGCCCAGCCCCGGGAGAAGCTGGTCGCCTCCGGCATGGGCTGGGCCGAGGACGTCGCGCCCGGCGCGGTCAAGGCGCTCGGCGCCACCCAGGTACTCGGCGCCCTCGGCCTGGTCCTCCCCGCCGTCACCGGCATCGCCACCGTCCTCGTCCCGCTGGCCGCCACCGGCCTGGCCGTCACCATGGTCGGCGCGGCCGTCGTCCACCTCCGCCGGGGCGAGGCCAAGTCCCTCCCGGTCAACCTCGTCCTGCTGGCCCTGGCCGTCCTGGTCGCCTGGGGCCGCTTCGGGCCGTACGCCTTCTGACCCGCCCGGCACGCCCCCCCCGGCGGTCCGGAGCCCGCCCACCGGCCGGGCCGGGGAATGCCGAGGGCAGCCGCGGCTGGTGGCCGCGGCTGCCCGGGGTGGGGGTCGACGGGTCAGAACCGGGTGCTGACGGTCACGTCGGCGAAGTCGGTGACCGCGTACAGGCTCAGGTAGCGGTAGCCGGCGGTGGGGTTGTCGACGGTGACGGTCTGGGTGGTGCCCTGGTTGGTGGAGGACGCGGTGAAGGCGCTCGGGGAGGCCCAGGTGGCGTCGTTGTAGTACAGGTACGCGGTGCCGGTGCCGCCGCCGGCGGTGACCTTCAGGGTGCTGGTGCCGGCCGGCAGGTAGACGTACATGTAGTCGATGCCGCCCGCGGTGCGGGTGCGGCCGGCGCGCTGGCAGTCCCGGCCCATCGCGTCGGCGCGCTGGTCGGCACAGGTCGGCAGGACGGTGCCGGCGTCGACGGTGGTGGTCACCGAGGCCGGGGTGGCGGTGGTGCGCCCGTTGGCGTCGGTGACGGTCAGCGCGACGGTGTAGGTGCCGGCCTTGGCGTAGGTGTGCGAGGGGTTGCGCTCGTCGGAGGAGCCGCCGTCGCCGAAGGTCCAGTGCCAACCGGTGATCTGCGCCGGGGAGTTGGTGACCACGGAGCGGTCGGTCAGGGTGACGGTGGCACCGTTCACGGACTGGCTGAACAGCGCGGTCGGGCCGGTCGCGAAGCAGGCGCCGCTCGCGCACCGCCCCAGCCAGGCGTCGAAGTCCGCGTCGTACGAGGTGCCGAGGCCGTTGTAGACCGCGTAGCCGCCCTGGTAGTCACCGGCGCGGAAGCGGCCGAGCATGGCGTACACGTCCGCCGGGTGCTTCTCGACCATGTAGCGGACGGCCAGGTAGCCCCACGGGTAGGTGCGGGTGGAGTCCGAGTTGCCGTACGTGTTCTGGAAGATCGTCGACAGCTTGTAGGTGTGCTTGGCGGCCTCGGCCATCGCCTGGGTGTCGGTGACGCCCCGGTAGGCGTACGACTGGTACTCGGCGAGGCCCTCGATCCACCAGACGTCCGGGACGGACGTCTCGGTGGCGAAGTTGCCGGCCAGGTCGTAGATGTTGTCGAGGTAGTGGGTGTACTCGTGGTTGAGGTTCCACACGTTGCCCGGGAAGTCGTCGTTCCACGACTTCTGGTACATCACGCAGACCGGCTGGTTGTTCGGGTCGGTGACGTCCATGACGGTCTGGCCGCCGTTGTCCGTCGAGTTGCCGTAGATCGCCCAGGAGTAGGTCTGGTAGTCGGCGGCGCTGGCGAACACCGGCATGACGACCGTCTTGCCGTACTGGTTCGGCACCGGGCCGTCGTCCTTGACCAGGTCGTGGAAGAAGGCGTCCTCGCCGCGCAGGCTGTCGCAGACCGGCTGCAGCTGGGCGACGGTCAGGGCCTGGGCGCGCAGCGTCTTGTTGTCGCAGACCAGGACGTTCGGCAGGACGGCGTCGGCCAGCTTCTTCGGCAGGTCGCAGGTGCCGTAGTACGAGCACTGGCCCCTGTCGTAGGAGTTGGCGTTGTACGCCACGTGCACGTACAGCGGGCCGGTGGCGCCGAGGATCCGGGTGGTGTCCAGCAGCTGCTTGATCAGCGGCTTGGCGGCGTTCTCCGCGTTGGTCGAGGTGCCGGCCATCCGGGCGATGTCGTTGCCCGCGTTGACGTCCAGGAAGGCGTTGGCGGTGCCCATCAGGTCGCGGTGGTTCAGCGCGAAGGTGCCGAGCGTGCTGACCAGGCTGGTGTCGGCGCTGATCGCGTTGACGAAGTCGGTGTTCCAGTTGCCGCGCCACAGCGGGGCGAACAGCACCGAGTTCACCGCGTTGACCATCTTCGGCGTCGCGTTGTAGCCGTTGTCGTAGCCGTTCAGCACCTGCTTGTAGACGTCCAGGTACGTGGCCTGGACGTTGGCGCTGTCGGTGAGCACCAGCACGTCGTACAGCACCACGCCGTTGGCGTCGGTGACGTCCTTCCAGCGGGTGCCCGCGAAGAAGGCGTCCAGGCCGGCCCTGGTGGCGGAGGTCAGCGCCGCACCGTAGCCGCCCACCTGGGACGGGTAGTAGGACTGCACGTAGTAGCCGGCCCGGAGGAACTGGACCAGCTGCAGGATGCCGGAGCCGTTGGTGCCGTCGTAGCCCGCCGCCAGGTCGGTGAAGGCGTTCGCGACGGTGACCATGTTGGCCTGCTTGAAGATCGCGCCCGCGTCGGTGCCGGTCACGTTGTACAGCGTGTTGACGCAGGTGTTCGTCGAGGCCTTGACGAAGTTCACCAGGTCCGCGCCGGAGCGGCCGCCGAAGTCGGCGTAGGTGCAGGTCTGCGCGGCCGCGGCCTGCGCGCCCGCCGGGCCCGTCCCGGCGCCGGGGGCGCCGGCCAGCGGGCTGCCGCCCGAGGTGCCGCCGGACTTGGCGAGCAGGCCCTTGGCCGCCCCCTGCGCGGCCGGACGCGGGGCGGTCTGGACGGTGGTGCCCTTCGGCTGGCCCATCTGGGCCTGCACCAGCAGGGCCGGCGGCAGCGGGGCGGCGACCGGCGTCAGGGTGTCGGGGGCGGCGTCCACGATCGGGCCGAGCGGCTTGGGGACGGCGCCGCCGGGGGCCCGGGGGTCCGTCGCGGACGCCGGGGCGTTCTGGCCGCCGGCGGTGGTGGCGGTGGTCGTGGCCGTCGTCGTGGCGGCCGTGGGGGCGGCTGCGGCGGCGGTGACCGGCAGCAGGGTGGCCGCGACGGTACAGCCGGCCAGCAGGCCGGCTGCCAGGGTGGGGAGGGGTATGCGCAGACGCACTGCTTCTCCTGGGGGCGGGAGCTCACTGAGCATCAGAGGGGGAGGGTGACGCGTGGAGCATCCTGGCACCGTTGCGGGGGCCAGAACAATGTCACAGGTCATATGACATTGCGTGAACACGGCATAACACGGATGGAAAGAGCTTGGCCCGATTCGGCCGCCCGCTCCGGCGAGGGCGGCTCAGACCCGCGGCGGACGGAACGTCCGGCTGGCCCAGCTGTGCAGGTGGGGGGCCTCGGCGGCGAGCTCGCGGTACGCCGCGGCGGTCGCCTCCAACAGGGTGTGCGCCAGGCCGGGGCCGATCGTCGCGCGCCGCCACAGCAGCACGTACCGCAGCCACAGCGGCGTCCCCAGCAGCGGCTTGACCGCCACCCCCGGCACCGGCGCGGTGCTGGCCGGAACCAGCGCCGCCCCCAGCCCCGAGGCCACCAGGTCCAGCACCTCGCGCCGCCCGTACGGCAGTTCGCGCACCCCGGCGGGGGAGAACGCCGCCGCCTCGCAGACCGCCCGGAACAGCGCGGGCCAGGACGCCCCGTCGGCGGCCGGCAGCAGCCAGGTCTCACCCGCCAGGTCGCTCGGCGCCGGCTCCGCGTGGTGGCGCAGCGGGTGCGCCGTGGGCAGTGCGACGAACACCGGCTCGGTGGCGACCGCCCGGGCCGCCAGGGCCGGCGTCGCGCGCAGCCCCGAGCCCGGGTGGTCCAGCAGCAGGGCCAGGTCGAAGGGGTGCGCGTCGTCCGGGGTCGGGGCGTCCGGTGTCGTGTCGTCCGGCGTCGGGGCGTCCGTCGCCGGGCTGCTCGGTGTCGGGCCGTCCGGTGTCGGGCCTTTCGGTACCGCGCCGGGGCGGCCCGGGGTCAGGGCGAAGCGCAGCTCCGGGCGCAGCTGCCTGGCCCGGGCGAGGGTGCCGGGCAGCAGGGCCGGGCAGTCCGCGGCCAGCAGCAGTTCGCGGTGCGGGCGCTCGCCGTCCGGCGCGGCGGCCTGGCCCAGTCGGTCGACTCGGGAGAGCACCTCGCGGGCGGCGGCCAGCACCTCGGCCCCGAAGGTGGTGGGGACCACGCCGGCGGCCGTCCGGTCGAAGACCACCGCGCCCAGGTAGCGCTCGATCCGCCGAAGCTGGGTGCTGGTGGCGGGTTGCGACGCACCGATCGCCGCCGCCGCGCGTCCCACGCTGCCGCTGTCGGCGATCGCGCAGAGCACTCTCAAGTGCCGTAGTTCCAGATCCATGGCCGGCCCTCCTCGCGTGCGGGCGGCCCCGCCTCGGCGGTGGCTTCGGGCAACCTGTGTAATGTCACACGCAACATGTCAGATGGTGTCGATCACCTTCGCTGCCTCGCCGGGCCACGTCAAGTCCCCCGTCCCGGGAACCCGCCGAGCGCCCGATGAGCGACGGCGGCGGAAACCGCCCAGGTCGGGAGTGGATCAAGGGCGCGGGACGTCCCGCAGCGGGTGGTCCTGGAACCACTCCGTCCCCGCCATCCGGACCCGGTCCGCCCCGTCCGCCGCGGCGATCCGTCCCGGCAGCGCACCGCGCGCCACCTCCGAGCGGTGCGCGAACACCGCCGCCGACTTGCGCTCCAGCCACGGCCCGACGTCCAGCGCCCAGGCCGTCCCGTCCGGCACCGCGCACGGCACCCGCCCCGGCCGCAGCAGCAGCCCCGCCAACTCGCGGGCCGCCCCCGCCGGGTGCGTCGCCAGCAGCAGCCGCCGCACCCGCACCGGCGCGCCCAGCTCCGGGTACCGCTCCGGCCGCGTGGCCGCCTCCACCGCGAGCACCGCCAGCCGGTGCGTCCGCCGGTGGTCCGGATGCCCGCTCAGCCCGCCCAGCCCGTCGTGCGTCACCACCCAGTCCGGCCGGAACGCCCGCAACTCGGCGACCAGCCTCCGCACCGCCACCTCCGCCGGCACGTCCAGCAGCCGCGGCGCACCCGGCGCCGACTCCGGCACCTTCGCGTCCGCGTACCCCAGCAGCCGCGGCTCCCCGGCCCCCAGCACCTCCAACGCCGCCGCCAACTCCGGCACCCGGTGCGTCCCCGCCGCCCAGGTCGCCGTCACCACCCCGGTCCGCGCCCCCGCCTCCGCGTGCCGCGCCAGCAGCCCGCCCGCCCCCAGCGCCTCGTCGTCCGGATGCGCGAACACCCCCAGCAGATCGGGCAGCCCCATCCCGTCACCCACCTCTCTCCCGGACCCGCCTGCGGTCACGCTAACGGCGCCGCCGGGGGGTGTGGGTGGTGCGCGGCGGGGCGGGCGGGGGTGGGGTTGCGCTGCGGGGTGAAGGCGAGGTGGTTCCGCTTCGCGGTGAAGGCGGGGGTGGGGGATTGCGGCCACGCTAAGGGCGCCGCCGGGGGGTGTGGGTGGTGCGCGGCGGGGCGGGCGGGGGTTGGGTTGCGCTGCGCGGTGAAGGCGGGGGTGGGGGATTGCGGCCACGCTGACGGCACTGCTGGGGGTGTGGGTGGTGCGCAGCGGGGCGGGCGGGGGTGGGGTTCCGCTTCGCGGTGGAGGCGGGAGCGGGGAGGGGGTGCGCTTCGTGGGTGGGTCGCGGCCGCGCCGAGAACGTTGCCGGGTGGGCGGGGGTGCGGGGGCTCAGTGGGGGCAGAGGGGGGCGAAGGCGGTAGTGGCGGCCGTGGTGAGGAGGGTGGCGACGGTGGTGGGCGGGGTGCCGGTCAGGACGTGGCGGCGGAGTTCGCGCAGGGTGGCGCGGTGCAGGCCGGCCAGGGCGCCGGCCAGCAGGGGGGCGGTGGGGGAAGGGGGGAGGGCGGCGGCGAGGGCGGCTTCGGCGCGTTCGCCGATCTCGCGTTCGCGGGCGCGCAGGGCCGGGCTGGCCTCGATGGTGCGGAAGAACGCGGCGGAGTCCGGGGCGAGGCCGTACGCCGGGTCGAGCCGGGCGAGGGCGGCGCACAGGTCGTCCCGGACGGCCGCCGCCGGGCAGCACGAGCCCGGCGGGAGCGGGTCGACCAGGGCGGCGAGGTACCCCTCGACCTCGGCCTGCCGGTCGAAGAACAGGTCCTCCTTGGTCGGGAAGTAGTTGAACACCGTGTTAGTGGACACTCTCGCGTGCCGGGCGACCTCGGCGACGGTCACCCGGTCGAAGCCGTGCGCCAGGAACAGCGCCAGCGCGGCGTCGGCGATCGCGGTGCGGGTCTGCTGCTTCTTCGTCTCGCGGAGTCCGGGGGCCATGGTGCCCATCGTACGGAATGGTAGGGTCACTCTAAAATTGGCGTGACACCAAAATTCTTTCGGGACGACCAGGACGGGGGCCGGAATGGCTACGGAGACGGGCACGGCGCGGCGGCGGGGGTTCGAGTTCGGCATCTACCCGGGTGGGCTGCTCGGCGACGAGCACGGCATCGTCCACCCCGTCCGGCCCGACGACCCGCGGCGGCTGGCCGAGGCGATCGACCTGCTGCAGGGCGCCGAACCCGGCTTCCGGATCCGGGTCTACCGCTCCTTCGCCGCCACCGTCCCCGCGCCGCCGCAGACCCCCGACGGCTGGGAGGCGTACCTCGACGGCCCCGGACGGCGGGTCGACCTGGTGCTGCAGTTCCGCGAACCCACCGGCGCCCTGACCGGCTGGGAGGCGTACGTCCGGGCCCAGGTGCGCGAACTCGGCGCCCGGCTCGGCACGGTGCAGATCTGCGAGGAGCCCAACGCCGACCTGCCCGTCCTGGACGGCAGCATCCCGAACGTCCTGGCCGCGCTGGTGGCCGGAGTCACCGCCGCCAAGGACGAGGTCCGCACCCTCGGCCTGGACGCCGCCGTCGGCTTCAACGCCGTCCCCACCCTCGACCCGGACGGGGCCTTCTGGCCCGCGCTCGGCCGCCGCGCCGACCGCCGCTTCCTGGACGCCCTCGACTACGTCGGCCTGGACTTCTTCCCCGACGTCTTCCGCCCCGTCCCCGCCGACCGCCTCGCCGGAGCCACCGCCTGGGTGCTGCACACCTTCCGGCACACCGACCTGCCGAAGGCCGGCATCCCCGCGGACGTGCCGATCCGGATCTGCGAGAACGGCTGGCCGACCGGCCCCGGCCGCCCCGAGGACGCGCAGGCCCGCGCCCTGGAGACGGTCGTCCGCACCGTCGCCGCGCACGCCGCCACCCTCGGCATCGACGGCTACACGCTCTTCGCCCTGCGCGACGCGGACAGCTCCGGCGAGAGCCTGTTCCAGCACTTCGGCCTGCTGCGCGACGACCACACACCCAAGCCGGCGTTCGGGACCTACCGCGCCCTGATCGCCGAACTGGGCCCGCAGCTCAGGGGGTTGACGGTGAAGTGAACGGCGGGGGAGGGGACGGGTGCCCCCGCGTCGGGCGCGGACGCGGGGGCGGGGGCGGGTACGGGGTCAGGGGTGTCTGGTGCAGGTGATCCAGCGGTTGGCGGCGAGCGGGTCGGCGGGTTCGGGCCGCAGGCGGGCGGCGGGGGCGTGGTCGAAGGGGGTCCGGGTGGTGGTGGCCCAGCCGAGGGTGCGCAGCACGGCGGCGGTGTCGGGGCGGGGGCCGGGGTCGAACAGGGCGAGCAGGTCGACGTCCAGGCGTTCGCGGGCCTGGGCGTAGACGGCGGCGGCGCGGACGTCGGCGGACTCCAGGCCGGTCTTGATCTCGTAGGCGAGGGTGCTGCCGGGGGCGCTGAGCGCGTCCAGGGCGGCGGTGACGGCCAGTTCGGCGGCGGCGGGCAGGTAGAGGAAGAGGCCTTCGGCGAGCCAGGCCACCGGGCGGGACGGGTCGAGGCCGGCGGCGGTCAGCGCGCCCGCCCAGTCCTCCCGCAGGTCCACCGGGACGGTGCGGCGGCGGGCCCGCGGGGCCGCGCCCAGGGCGTCCAGCACCTGCTGCTTGAAGCGCAGCACTTCGGGACGGTCCAGCTCCCACACGGTGGTGCCGGGCGGCCAGGGCAGCCGGTGCGCCCGGCTGTCCAGGCCGGCACCGAGCAGCACCACCTGCCGGGCGCCGGCGGCCGCCGCGCCGAGCAGGTGGTCGTCCAACACCCTGGTGCGCAGGGCGAAGTAGGCCGCCAGCCGCCCCCACACCGGGTCGTCCGGGGCCACCTCGGCCGGGTCGGCGGGCCAGTCGGCGCAGCCCGGCGAGGCGCGGACGAAGTGCGCGGCGAACGGGTCGACGGCCAGCGCGTCGTCCCGACGGGCTTCCAGCGCACGGGCGTTGGCGACCAGCAGCGCGGTCCGGCCGACGCCCGCGCGCACGCCCGCGTCGTCCAGGAGCGCGCCGTCCAGCGGGCTCACCGCCGACCCGCCGGCGCGTCGACGGAGTCCGACGAGACCTCGGTGAACCGCACCTGGTCGAGTTCGGCGATCCGGGCGCCGTACACCCGGGCCATGAAGCGCAGGATGTCGGCGTCGGCCAGGTGCAGCGCGGTGGTGCAGTCGCGCAGCACGGTCAGGTGGAAGCCGCGTTGGAAGGCGGTGCGGGCGGTGGAGTCCACGCAGACGTCGGTGAACACCCCGGCCAGCAGCAGGTGTTCGATGCCGCGCCGCCGCAGGTGCGGTTCGAAGCCGGCGTCCTGGAAGGCGTCGAAGCAGGAGCGCTTGGTGAACACCGCCTCGTGCGGCCGGGGCCGCACGCCGTGGAACTCGGCGCCCCAGCTGCCCTCCAGGCACTTGGGGCGCTTGCCGAGCAGGGCGTCCCGCCGCCGCCAGGCCGCACCCTGGTGGGCCGGGTCGCCGAGGAACCGGACGAACAGCACCTCGGTGCCCGCCGCCCGGGCCCGCTCGACCGCGCGGACGCTGTTGGCGGCGGCCCGGGCCAGCAGCGCCGGGTCGCCGGGGAACCGGGCGCGGGCCACCTCGCCCGCGCAGAAGTCGTTCTGCAGGTCGACCACCACCAGCGCGCTGCGCCCCGCCGGACCGGTGGCGGGCGCCTCGGCCGGGTACGGGTGCGTCCCGTCGGCCGGCAGGTGGGCCTCGTCGGTCGCGAGGTGCGTCCCATCGGCCGGGAGCTGGGCCTCGTCCGCCGGGAGGTGGGTCTCGGTCGGGTGCTGGTGCGTCCCGGCCGGCCGGTGCGCCGGTCCGCGGTCCTGGGCCGCGCTCACCGGGACGCCGCCGGGACCGCCGTGGCCTGGCCCGGCACGAACGTTCCTGCAAGGGAGGCAAGGACCGCGTCCACCACCTCGGTGGTGCCGGCGGTCCCGCCGAGGTCGGGGGTGCGGGCGCCGCGGGCCTGGGCGGCGGCGATCGCGGCCTCGGCGGCGGCCTCCGCGCCGGGGCAGCCGGCGTGCCGTTCGGCGATCCGGGCGGCGGCCCGGACGGTGGCGACCGGGTTGACCAGGTCGCGCCCGGCCAGGTCGTCCGCCGAACCGTGCACGGTCTGGTACTCGGTGAGGCCGCGCAGCGCCGGGTGCAGGTGGACGTTCTCGGCGCAGCGGTTCTCCTGCCGCTCCGAGCCGTACCGGTCGAGCAGGACGACGTGCATGATGTCCGCCCACTCGTTGCCGGCGACCAGCAGGGTGCGGTCCTCGGGGCCGTGCGCGATCAGGTTGCGGTTGACCGTGTCGGGCTGGAACGGGGCGACGTCCAGGCCGAGTTCGGCGGACAGGCCGGCCGCCCAGTCGTCCAGCACGCCGTCCAGCAGGTGGTACTTGTAGGCGAGCAGTACCCGGGCCGGGCCCTCGGGCCACAACTCCCGGGCCCGGCCCACCGCGTAGCGCACCACCCGCTCGGTGACGGCGCGGCTGAACTCCATGGTGCGCACCACCCGGCCGTCGGTGTGCCGGTTCTCGCCGGTGTAGAAGCCCTGGGCCTGGTCGCGGACCAGCAGCAGCCGGGCCGGGCCGGCGGTGAGCTGTTCGACCTTGACGGCGGCCAGCCGCTGCCGGACCAGGTACAGCGACTGGGCGTTGATCGCGGTGCGGAACACCGCCCGGGCCCCCGCGGCGGCCTGTTCGCGGCAGAACCACTCGTAGTGCGCGGCGTCCTGCTCGGTCAGCGCGGCGAACTCGGCGGTGCCGGCCGCCCCGGCGCGCAGCGACACGTACGAGTGGTAGAGCCTCGGCGAGCGCACCAGCCGGACCTGCGTGCCGTGCAGTGCGGTGATCCGGTCGAGCACCCGCTCGAAGACGGGGGCGAGGTCCGGGCCGGTGCCGCGGCCGACGGCGAGGGCGATGAGTGGTGCGGTCACTGCGGTGGCTCCTTGCAAGTGGGGCTGGGTACGGCGCCGCGGGTCGGGGGCGCCGTCCGGAACGACGGGCCGCCGTCCGTCCGGGCACTCGGACGGGGCCCGGGGGCTCGGAGGGACCGAGTACCCGGACGGACGGCGGTGTCAGCCGGTGGATCCGACGCGGCACGGGGAGGCGGCGTCGGCCGGACGAGGGCAGCACCGGGGAACCGGCGTCGACGGGGACGACGGTGCGCGGTGGCGGTGGGGATGCGGGCGGGCAGGTGGTGGCGGTCAGAAGGAGTCGGGGACCAGCTGGTCGCCCGGGATGCCGGACTTCTCCGGGGAGTAGTAGTCGCGGATGCCGTCGGCCCAGACCCGGACGGTGATCCGGTCCTCGGCGTCCGGCCCGAACGCGTCGAACAGCGAGTGGATGTTGGGCGTCTCGAAACCGATCGCGGCCATCAGGTCGTGGAACCGCGGGCGCTCGATCAGCCCGTCGCCGTCCGGGTCGCCGAGGACGGCGAGCGCGTCGGCGAAGACCGCGGCGGTGGCGCCGAACAGGTCGGGGTTCAGCACGAAGCCGCGGAAGTCCTGCGGGTTGATCAGTCCGTCCCCGTTGGTGTCCAGGGTTTTGGAGAGCACCTTCCAGTAGCTGCTCAGGCTGTCCGCGAGGGCCTGCCGGTCGGCGGCCGGCGAGTCCTCGGCGACCAGCAGCAGCCGTTCTGTCATGAGGTCGAAATCGGCCTCGTCGATCACCCCGTTCCCGTTGGTGTCGAACAGGGTGAACACCAGCGCGGCCCGCTGGAAGGCCTCGTGTCCCATGGGTAGTCGTCCCCTTGGTCGTGGCGGGCCCGACCTGCTCGGCCTGGCCTCGGCCGGGAACTCCTACTCTGCCGTGAAGAGTGGCCCGTTGTCCGGCGAACTGACGTGTTGTCACTCACGGGAGTGACTAATGTTACGCAAGTGATTATTGTCACCCCCCGTGACCGGCTCGAACGCATCCGGAAAAGCTGACCATCCGTCATGTCCGGTCGTCGGACGAGCGGAAGTCGCCGCTCCGCGCGGGCGGATCGGCGCCGGTGTGTCCGGCGTCACGCCCGCCGGAGCCGCCCGGGTCGAACCACCGCTGGTCGGAGGGGGGACCGCATCCCGACCCGCGCGTGAGCCGAAGCTAGCATGGTGGCGCCTTGGCTCGGCCTACCCTCGGCAGCTCGGCCAACCCTCAGCTCGGCCTACCCTCGAAAGTTGAATTGTGACTGTCAACGACGACGTGTTCACGGACTGGAAGAACCGCGAGGAGCTCGCGGAGACGATGATCCCGATCATCGGACGGCTCCACCGCGAGCGGGACGTCACCGTCCTGCTGCACAGCCGCTCGCTGGTGAACAAGTCGGTGGTCAGCATCCTCAAGACGCACCGCTTCGCCCGCCAGATCGCCGGCGAGGAGCTCTCGATCACCGAGACCTTCCCCTTCCTCCAGGCCCTCGCCACGCTCGACCTCGGCCCGTCCCAGATCGACCTCGGCCTGCTCGCCGAGGCCCACCGCGCCGACGACCGGGGCCTGACCCCGGCGGAGTTCACCGCCGAGGCGGTGTCGGGTGCGACCGGCGCCAACAAGCTGGAGCGCCAGGCCCCGCGCGACGTGGTCCTCTACGGCTTCGGCCGGATCGGCCGCCTGCTCGCCCGCCTGCTGGTCGAGAAGGCCGGCGGCCTGCGGCTGCGCGCGATCGTGGTCCGCAACGGCGGCGGCGACGACCTGGTCAAGCGCGCCTCGCTGCTGCGCCGCGACTCCATCCACGGCCAGTTCCAGGGCACCATCACCGTGGACGAGACGACCAACACCATCGTCGCCAACGGCAACGCGATCCAGGTCATCTACTCCAACGACCCCAGCGAGGTGGACTACACCGCGTACGGGATCGACAACGCCATCCTGATCGACAACACCGGCCGCTGGCGCGACCGCGAGGGGCTCTCCAAGCACCTGCGCCCCGGCATCGCGAAGGTCGTGCTGACCGCCCCGGGCAAGGGCGACGTCCCGAACATCGTGCACGGCGTCAACCACGACACCGTGAAGCCGGACGAGCAGATCATCTCCTGCGCGTCCTGCACCACCAACGCGATCGTGCCGCCGCTCAAGGCCATGAACGACGCGTACGGCGTGCTGCGCGGCCACGTGGAGACCGTCCACTCGTTCACCAACGACCAGAACCTGCTGGACAACTACCACAAGGCCGACCGCCGGGGCCGCTCCGCGCCGCTCAACATGGTGATCACCGAGACCGGTGCCGCCTCGGCCGTCGCCAAGGCCCTCCCGGAGCTGCGGGCGAAGATCAGCGGCAGCTCGATCCGCGTCCCCGTGCCGGACGTCTCGATCGCCATCCTCAACCTCCAGCTGGCCCGGGAGACCACCCGCGAGGAGGTCCTGGAGCACCTGCGGGACGTCTCGCTGACCTCCCCGCTCAAGCGGCAGATCGACTTCATCGACTCGCCCGACGCGGTCTCCAGCGACTTCATCGGCTCCCGCCACGCCTCGATCGTCGACGCGGGCGCGACCAAGGTCGAGGGCGACAACGCGATCCTGTACCTGTGGTACGACAACGAGTTCGGCTACTCCTGCCAGGTCGTCCGGGTCGTCCAGCACGTCTCGGGCGTCGAGTACCCGACCTTCCCGGCCGCGACGAACTGACGCCGCTCGGCAGCGCGGGCCCCGGCCGATCGGCCGGGGCCCGCGCCGTTTTCCCGACCCTCCGTCAACTCGCCTTCTCGGCGCGCTTCCTGGCGTAGGCGCGGGCGGCCCGGACGCGGTCGCCGCAGCGGGTCGAGCACCAGTGCCGGGCGGCGTGGGTGCGGACGTAGAACCGGCTGCACGGGGCGCCGCCGCAGCGGGCCAGCCGCTCGGCGTCCGGGCCGGTCAGCAGGTCGGCGGCGTCGGCGGCCAGCCGGGCCATCGCCCGGTCGGCGATCCGGTCGGCCGGGTGCGGCAGGCTGCGGTGCAGGCCCCGCTCGGCGTCCCAGCGCAGCAGCGGCACCGACGGGGCCGCCGCCAGCGCCTCGTTCACCGCCGCCAGCGCCCCGGACGGCGCGGGCCGTCCCGCGACCCGGGCGTCCAGCAGCTCGCGCACCGCGCCCCGGAACACCCGCAGCCGCACCGTGCACGGCTCCAGCACCCGACCCGCCTCCGGTGCGAGGTCGTGCTCCACCAGCCACGCGGACGCCGGATCCGGCGCGCCGAGCAGGTCCAGCGGCCCGCCCGGCAGGGTCAGCAGCGAGTTGGCGAAGTCCAGCGCCGGGTACTGCCCGGCCCCCGGCGCGGGCGGCGGCGGGGCGGCGGACTCGGCGGCGGGGGCGGCGGTGCGCTGGCTCATGCTCCTCATGGTAAACGCTCAGCTTGCCCGTGAGGAGGGGCGTGCATCGGCCGCCGGTGCCGGACGGGGGCGGCGCGGCGGTCCCGGGGCGGTCGCCCGGAATGGATATATCGACTAGTCGGCTTCCGTTGTCCAGCCGTACTTCACGGGAAAGCTTGTGTTTCTCCGTGAGGTGTCGCTAGATTCTCCTCACGGAGAAAGTCGGAGTTCCCCGTGAGGGGATTGTCGAGCTGCGAGGTTGCCATGACCGCTGTCCCCACCGTCCGGGTCTTCGGAGGCCCCACCGCCCTGATCGAGTACGGCGGCCTGCGCCTGCTCACCGACCCGACCTTCGACGCCCCCGGCGACTACCCGCGCGGCGGCGGCCGGTTCCTCACCAAGACCCTCCCCGCCACCGTCGACCCCGCCGACCTCGGCCCGCTCGACGCCGTGCTGCTCTCGCACGACGAGCACCCCGACAACCTCGACCACGGCGGCCGCAAGCTGCTCGCCGACGTCCCGCTCACCCTCACCACCCGGGGCGGCGCCGAGCGCCTCGGCGGCACCGCGCGCGGCCTCGCCCCCTGGGAGGGCGTCGAGTTGGGCGGGGTCACCGTCACCGCCGTGCCCGCCCAGCACGGCCCCGACGGCTGCGAGCCGTTCACCGGCGAGGTGATCGGCTTCGTCCTCACCGGCCCCGGCCTGCCCGTCGTCTACGTCAGCGGCGACAACGCCTCGCTGGAGGTCGTCGAGCGGATCGCCGAGCGCTTCGGCCCCGTCGACACCGCCGTCCTGTTCGCCGGCGGCGCCCGCACCGGCATCCTCGACGACGCCCTGCTCACCCTCGACAGCGCCCGCGCCGCCGAAGCCGCCCGGATCCTGGGCGCCCGCCGGGTCGTCCCCGTCCACTTCGACAGCTGGGCCCACTTCACCGAGGGCCGCGAACCCCTGCTCGCCGCCTTCGCCGGGGCCGGCCTCGCGGACGTCCTCGAACTCGCCTGACGGCACCCGCGGACCCCAGCGGGCCTTCGGCCTCCGGGCGGTCCCCCGGCGCGAACCCGCCGGAACGGTCGGCCTCCGACCGGAGGCACCCGGCCTCACCCCGGTCCGGCCCGGCCGGGGACTCGCGACCCGCGCGGTCCTGCTGCTCTGCCGGTACGCGGCGGCCCCGGGACGCCCCGTCCGACCGGTGCGCCCGCGACCTCTCCGCACTCCGGCCGCCGGGGCCGGGCGACGGTGGCGGGTGCCAGGATGGGCGCTCCGGACGGGCGCTCCGGACAGGCGGGAGGGCGAAGTGGCGCAGGTGGCGGGACGGAGCGGGCGGCGGGCGGCGGAGGTGCGCGCGGCGGCCAGGCGGCGGCGGGCGGCCGCCCGGGCGCTGGTGGCGGACTACGCGGCGGCGGTCGGGGAGGCCACCGCCGCGCACCGGGCCGTCTTCGAACGGACGGTGCGGGCCGAGCTGGCGGGGATCCCGGTCGAGCGGCTCAAGGACGTCACCGGAGGACGCCTGCGGATCGGCGCGCTCCGCTCCGCCGGCTACACCACCGTCGCCGCCGTGCACGCCGCCACCCGGCAGGAGCTGCTGCGGATCCCCGGCATCGCCGGCCCCACCGCCGCCCACCTGCTGGCCGCCGCCGCGCAGATCGCCGCCGCCGTCGAGGAGAGCGTCGCCGTCCGCCTCGACCCCGCGAGCCCCGACGGCCGGGCCACCGCGCTGGTCATCGCCCTGCACCGGCTGGTGGTGGCCGGGCCCGCCGCCCGCCGGGCCGCCGCCGAGGCCGCCGAACTCGACGCCCGGTACGAGGCGCTGCTCGCCGAGGCGAAGTACGCGCGGGGACGGCTGCACGGACTGCTGACCGGCGCCGAGAAGCGCGAACGCGGCCTGCGCGCCGTGGAGTCGCTGGCCGGGGAACTGGGGGACGGTGAGGTCGGGCTGCGGTTCGCCCAGGCCTCCGCCGACCTGCTGCGCCCGCCCGCCGGGGACGTCGTGGCCTGGGTCGAGTTCGAGCACCGGGCCGCCGACTTCCACGCCGAGCTCGCGGTGCTCGGCGAGGCCGGCCGGCTGGCCGGCCCCGCCGCGACCGCCGACGGCCGGGCCGCCGAGGGCCACCTGCCCGACGGCCTCGCCGAGCAGGTCCGCGCCCAGCCGCTGGACGACCGGGGCTGCACCGTCTCGCTGCGCGGCTACCAGGCGTTCGGCGCCCGGTTCGCGCTGGCCCGGAAGAAGGTGGTGATCGGCGACGAGATGGGCCTGGGCAAGACCGTCCAGGCGCTCGCCGTCCTCGCCCACCTGGCCGCGGCCGAGCCGGGGCGCCGCTTCCTGGTGGTTTGCCCGGCGTCCGTGCTGGTCAACTGGCAGCGCGAGACCACCGCCCGGACCACGCTCGCCGCACACCGCTACCACGGCCCCGGCCGGGAGGCCGCCCGGGAGCGCTGGCTCGCGCACGGCGGCGTGCTGGTCGCCACCTACGAGTCGCTGCGCACCCTGGCCGACGACCGGGTGAGCGCGCTGGTCGTCGACGAGGCGCACTTCGTGAAGAACCCGGCCGCCCTGCGCACCCGACTGGTCGCCGAGTGGGCCGCCCGCACCGAGTACGTGCTCCTCCTCACCGGCACCCCGATGGAGAACCGGGTCGACGAGTTCCGCACCCTGATCGGCCACCTCCAGCCCGACCTGCTCGACGGCCTCCCGGCCGGCCGCGGCGCCTTCGGCCCGAGCGCCTTCCGGCACGCCGTCGCCCCCGCCTACCTGCGCCGCAACCAGCAGGACGTGCTCACCGAACTCCCGGACGTGGTACGGGTCGACGAGTGGAGCGAACTCTCCGAGCCGGACCGCGCCGCCTACGCCGCCGCCGTCGCCGAGGGCAACTTCATGGCGATGCGCCGCGCCGCGTACGCCGTGCCCGCGCAGTCCGCGAAAATCCGGCGGCTGCGCGAGATCACCGCCGAGGCGGCCGAGTCCGGGCACAAGGTGGTGGTCTTCTCGTACTTCCGGGACGTGCTCGCCGCCGTGCGCGACGAACTCGGCGCCACCGTCACCGGCACCGTCTCCGGATCGCTGCCCGCCGAGCAACGGCAGGAAGTGGTCGACGAGTTCACCGCCGCCTCGGGCCACACCGTGCTGCTCTGCCAGATCCAGGCCGGCGGGATCGGCCTCAACCTGCACGCCGCCAACGTGGTGGTCCTGTGCGAGCCGCAGCTCAAACCCACCCTGGAGGACCAGGCGGTGGCCCGCGCCCAACGGATGGGCCAGGTCCGCCGGGTCCGGGTGCACCGGCTGCTCGCCACCGACAGCCTGGACCGCCGGCTGGTCGAACTGCTGGAGGGGAAAGCCGAGTTGTTCGACCGCTACGCCCGCCGCAGCGACCTCGCCGAGGCCGTCCCGGAGGCCGTCGACCTCTCCGACCGGGACCTGGCGGTGCGGATCGTCGAGGACGAGCAGCTGAGGCTGGCCCGGCAGGTGAGTTGACGGACCGTCAGATCCGCACCAGCATCTTGCCGGTGTTCGTGCCCGCCAGCACCCCGAGGAACGCCTCCACGGTGCGGTCGAACCCGTCCAGCACGGTCTCCGGCGCACGCACCCGGCCGGAGCGCAGCTGCGGGGCCAGCAGGTCGTACAACTCCTGCTGGGCGTCCAGGTGGTGGCGCACCAGGAAACCCTCCAGGCGGACGCTGCGAGCCACCAGCTCGAACAGGTTGTACGGGGCGGCGGGCGCCGGGGTCGCCGCCCCGTACTGGGCGATCGCCCCGCACCAGGCGATCCGCCCGAAGTCCCGCATCGCGCCGATCGCCGCCTGCAGGTGCTCGCCGCCCACGTTGTCCAGGTACACGTCGATGCCGGTCGGCGCCGCCTCGGCCAGCAGCTCGGCCACCGGCCCGGCGTGGTAGTCGAAGGCCGCGTCGAAGCCCAACTCCCCGCTCAGGAAAGCGGTCTTGGCCGCACTGCCCGCCGACCCCACCACCCGCCGGGCCCCCAGCAGCCGGGCCAGCTGCCCCGCCGCCGTGCCGACCCCGCCGGCCGCCGCCGAGACGAAGAAGTCCTCGCCCGGCCGCAGCCAGGCGATCCGGGTCAGCCCGACGTACGCCGACAGGCCGGTGCCGCCCAGCACACCCAGGTGCGCGCTGAGCGGCACCCCCGGCAGCTCGGGCAGGACGCGCACCCGCTCCGGCGCCACCACCGCGTGGGTGCGCCAGCCCTCCCGGTGGATCACCGCCGTCCCCACCGGCAGCGCCGCCGAACGGGACTCCACCACCCGCCCCACCGCCCGCCCCTCCAGCGGCGCGTGCAGCGGGTAGCCGGCCTCCCCGCCGTCCAACAGGCCCACCATGTACGGGTCGACGGACAGGAAGGAGTTCTCCACCAGCGCCGTCCCCTCGGCGAGCCCGGGCAGCACCCCGTCGACGAAGGCGAACAGGTCGGCGGTCGGCGGACCGCTCGGGCGGGCGATCTGGTGCACGGCGCGGAACGGGACGGGCATGGCGGGACACTCCGTAGCGGGGGGGAGGGGGAGCCGGGGCTCTGACGTGGGAAGACGCTACGGACGGCGGGCGGGGCGCGGCAGGGGGCGGCGTCGATGGCCCGGACGGAACCATGAACGGCGTTCATGGAAGGGCGCAGGGGGAGGAGGGAGAAGCGGGGAGAAACGGGGGGAGGGGCGGGCGTCAGGGGCGGACCCGGTGGCCGTACCGCCACACCGCCGCCGCCGCGAGCAGCGCCACCCCGCCCCCGAGCACCGTCACGGCGGCCGGGGACGAGCGGTCCACCACCAGCCCGCCGGCCAGCGCGCCGAGCGACAGCGTCGCCTGGAACGAGGAGGTGAACAGCACACCGGCCGCCTCCGGCGCGTGCGGCGCCGCAGCCAGGAACCAGTGCAGCAGGCACACCGGCACCGCCCCGTACGCCACGCCCCAGAGCACCAGCAGCACGGCCGCCCCCGGGGTGGTGGAGCCGAGCAGCGGCAGCAGCAGGGCCGAACCGCCGAGCAGGACGGCCGCCGCGCCGAACACCGGACGCAGCGCTCCCGCCGCGCGCCCGCCCGCCCACGCGTTGCCGAGCAGCCCCGCCGCGCCGTACCCCAGCAGCAGGACGGTGACCGTGCCCGGCCCGGCGTGCGCGGTGGACGCCAGCAGCGGCGTGACGTAGGTGTAGCTGCCGAAGTGGGCCGACACGATCAGGAGGATCACCAGCAGCCCCGTCCGGACGCCTCGGGCGGCCGGCAGCCCGCGCAGCACGCCCAGGTCGGTGACCGCCGCCGGCGGCGGCAGCGGCGGGAGCGAGCGCAGCAGCGCCGCCAGCGTCAGCGCCGCCAGCGCGGCCAGCACCAGGAAGGCGGCGCGCCAACCGGCCAGCGAGCCGAGGAACACCTCCGCCGGCACGCCGAGGACCGAGCCGAGCGGGACGGCGGTGAAGAACACCGTGGTCGCCCGGCCCCGCCGGTGCTCCGGGACGAGCCGGGCCGGCAGCCCCGCGCCGATCGACCAGAACGCCCCGATCACCAGGCCGAGTACGACCCGGGACACCAGCACCGCCCAGTAGGCCGGGGCCAGCGCGCCCAGCAGGTCCGCCGCGACCAGGAGCAGCAGCAGCCCGCACAGCAGCGTCCGCCGGTCGACCCGGCCGGTCGCGACCGTCACCACCGGCGCGGCGACGGCGGCGACCAGGCCCGGCAGCGTCATCGTCAACCCCGTGGTGCCGTCCGAGACGTCGAAGGTCGCGCCGATCGGCCGCAGCAGGCCGACCGGCAGGATCTCGGTCGTCACGATCGCGAACACCCCCGTGGTGACGGCCAGCACGGCGGGCCAACCGCCTTGGCGGCCACGGCGGTTCGAGCGCCCGGGGGAGGGGCGCGGGGCGGCGTGGAGGGCGGTTTCGGGCATGCCGGAGGTCCTGTCCGTCGGTGGCGGGTGTCACCGTGCAGTCCACCAGCCGGACCGGGGTGGGACTGGCGCGAATCCGACGTCGACGTCCCCACCGGAGAAGCCCGTTCGGTCGATCGGTCGATCGGTCGGCGACGGATCGGTCGGCGACGGATCGGTCCGTGACGGATCGGTCCGCGACGGATCAGTCGTCCGCCAGGACCCGCGCCAGGCCCTCGCGTTCGACCCGCGCCGTCCCCCAGGCGCCCAGCGACTTGAGCGCCTGGTTGAGGGTGCGCCCCTGCTCGGTCAGCGAGTACTCCACCCGGGGCGGGATCTCGGGGTACACCTCGCGGTGCACCAGCCCGTCGTCCTCCATCTCGCGCAGGTGCTGGGTCAGCATCTTCTCGCTCACCCCCGGCAACCCCCGGCGCAACTCGGCGAAGCGGCGCACCCCGTGGGAGTCCAGCTCCCAGAGGATCAGCCCCTTCCACTTGCCGCTCACCACGTCGAGCGCGGCGTCGATGCCGCAGATGTACGGACCGCGCCGGGGTGCCCTGGCCATCGTCCCCACTCCCCTGAACTCCCCTGGTGCACTGACAGAAAGGTAAGTACCGCAGAAAACAGTGCGTACTTCCGGCGGTGGCGGCCCCCGCCGAGGATGGCGGGGTGAACGCACCACGGAACTCCGACCGTACCCTCTCCGCCACTCCTCTCCCCGCTCCCGTTCCCGGGCGCTCCGTGACCGTGATCGGGCTCGGCCCGATGGGGCAGGCGATGGCCCGCGTGCTGCTCGCCGCCGGCCACCGCGTCACCGTCTGGAACCGCACCCCCGCCCGCACCGAGGGCGTCGTCGCCGCCGGCGCGGTGCCCGCCGCCACGCCCGCCGACGCGCTCCGGGCGAGCACGCTGGTGCTCCTCAGCCTCACCGACCACCGGGCGATGTACGACGTCCTCGACGGCGCCGCCCCCGAACTGGCCGGCCGCACCCTGGTCAACCTCGGCTCCGACACCCCCGAGCGCTCGCGCGAGGCCGCGGACTGGGCCGCCCGGCACGGCGCCGACTTCCTCACCGGCGGCGTGATGGTCCCCGCGCCGATGGTCGGCACCGAGGGCGCCCACGTCTACTACAGCGGCGGACGGCACCTGCTCGAACGCCACCGCGACGTCCTGGCGCTGCTCGGCGCGCCCAGGTACCTGGGCGCCGACCCGGGCCTCGCCCAACTGATGTACCAGGCCCAACTCACGGTCTTCCTCAGCACGCTGTCCGCCCTGATGCAGGCCACCGCGATGCTCGGCACCGCCGGAGTGAAGGCCGCCGAAGCCCTCCCCGAACTGCTCGCCTCCGCCGACGCGATCGGCACCATCCTGCGCGCCGGAGAACCCCGCCCCGGCACCGCCCTCGACGCCGGCGAACACCCCGGCGGCCTCAGCACCGTCACCATGATGGGCGCCACCGCCGACCACATCGTCGACACCAACGCCGCCCTCGGCCTCGACCTCGCCCTCCCACTGGCCGTCCGCGCCCACTACCGGCGCGCCGTCGAGGACGGCCACGGCGGCGACAACTGGACCCGGATCGTCGACGGCATCCGCGCTCCGCGCTGAGCACCCCGCACCCTGCCCGAAACCCGCCCCGGCGCCGGTTGATCATGGTTGAATGCCGTGTCCGGCGCCCGGGGCACCCCCCGGGGAGGGTGTGGCGCAGGTCACACCGAACAATGTCACGAACGGAAGGGCTGCTCGCGTCTGGTGGTCGTCCGCACGGCGGAGACGACCGACCCGAAAGAGGCAGCAGATGAACACGGCGACGCAGACCCGGCAGACCGCACAGACCCGGCAGAGCGCGCAGACCCGGTGGACGGCCGGGCGGCCGCACGAGGTCCTGGTGCTTGGCGCCGGCTACGCCGGACTCTCGGCGGCGATCCAGCTCGCCGCCCGCACCCGCAAGCGCGGGAACCTGCGGGTCACCCTGGTCAACCCGTACGACACCTTCACCGAGCGGCTGCGCCTGCACATGACCGCCACCGGCCAGCCGACCGCCGAACTGGACATCCCCGAGCTGCTGGACGGCACCGGCGCCGAGTTCGTCCGCGGCTGGGTCACCGCCGTGGACCCCGGGGCCGGGACCGTCCGGATCGACGACGACCGGGTCCTGCGCTACGACACCCTGGTCTACGGCCTGGGCAGCGTCGCGGACACCGCCGCCGTCCCCGGCGTGGAGGAACACGCCCACACCCTCGACACCCCGGAGGGCGCCGCCGTCCTCGCCGACCGACTGGCCCGGCTCGCCCGACGGGGCGGCGGGACGGTCGTGGTCGGCGGCAGCGGACTCACCGGCGTCGAGGCCGCCGCCGAGATCGCCGAACGGCACCCGGAACTCACCGTCCTGCTGCTCGGCCGCCAGGAACCCGGCACCGGCACCCACCCGAAGGCCAAGGCCCACCTGGACGCGGCGCTCGCCCGGCTCGGCGTGCGGGTGCGCAGCGGCGTCGAGGTGACCGAGGTGCGGCCGGACGGCGTCGTCCTCGCCGACGGCACCCGCGTCCCGGCGGACGCGGTGCTCTGGGCCAGCGGCACGAAGGTCCCACCGCTGGCCGCCGCCGCGGGCCTGACCGTCGACGACCGCGGACGGGTGGTCACCGACCGCGCGCTGCGCTCGGTCTCGCACCCGGACGTCTACGCCGTCGGCGACGCGGCGGCGATCCGCCAGGGCTACGGCCTGATGCACGGCACCTGCCAGAGCGGCATGCCCACCGGCGTCCACGCGGCCCTGTCGATCCTGCGGGTCCTGGACGGCAAGCAGCCCAAGGACTTCCGCTTCGGCTACTACCACACCCCCGTCAGCCTGGGCCGCAACGACGCCGTCGTGCAGTTCACCCACCCCGACGGCAGTCCGCGCCGGATCGTGCTGACCGGCCGGTGGGCCGCGAAGTACAAGGAGACGGTCACCGCCGCGCCGTGGCCGACCTTCGCCCGGATGAAGCGGACCCCCGCCTCGGGCGCGTTCTGGCCGCACGGCGGCCGCCACACCCGCACCCGGAACGCCAAGTGACCCAGGAGGAAAGCGAAATGGCCCGGCAGCAGCCCGAACCGGCCCGGCAGGAGACCGAATCGGCCCGACAGCAACCCGAAGCGGCCCGGGAGGAGGCCGAGATGACGCAGCCGGAGCCCGGTCCGCGGCGGGACGATGCCGACCAGCTCGCCTTCCAGCGGTACCGCACCCTGCTCTTCTCCGTCGCCTACCGCATCCTCGGCACCGCCGCCGACGCCGAGGACACCGTCCAGGACGCCTGGCTGAAGTGGTCGGCGGCCGACCGCTCCCAGGTCGCCGACCCCAAGGCCTACCTGTCCCGGATCGTCTCCAACCTGGCGATGGAACGCCTGCGTTCGACCCGCCACCAGCGCGAGACCTACGTCGGACCGTGGCTCCCCGAGCCGGTCCTCACCGCCCCCGACACCGCGGACGGCGTCGCCGCGGCCGACTCCGTCTCCACCGCCCTGCTGGTCGTCCTGGAGACGCTCAGCCCGCTGGAACGCGCCGTCTTCGTGCTCAAGGAGGTCTTCGCCTTCGGCTACGCCGAGATCGCGCAGGCCGTCGAACGCACCGAGCCGGCGGTCCGGCAGGCCGCCCACCGCGCCCGCGAGCACGTCCGGGCCCGCCGCCCCCGCTTCACCGCCGACCGGGCCCGCCAGCGCGACGTCACCGAACGCTTCTTCGCGGCGGCGACCGGCGGCGACATCAACACCCTGATGGAACTGCTCTCCCCGGACGTCACGCTGTGGACCGACGGCGGCGGCAAGGTCCGCCAGGCCCTCAAGCCGGTCATCGGCCTGGAGACGGTGGCCCGCTGGTTCGCCGCCCTCGGCACCGTCACCTACCAGGGCGTCGAGCCCGGCGCGATGCGGGCCGAACTCACCTCGCTCAACGGCGGCCCCGGCGTGGTCTTCCGCGCCCCCGACCGGGTGATCGCCACGCTGACCTTCGACTTCGACCCGGCGGGCCGGATCTCCACCATCCACAACGTGGCCAACCCCGACAAGCTGCGCGCCGTCGCCGGCGGCACCCGCTACGACCTCGGCTCCGCGCCCGATCTCGGCCCCGGCCGGGCCGTCTAGGCTGCTGCGGTGGCAGAAGACCTCCTCCCGCAGGAACTGCGGATCCTCGTCGCGGTCGCCGACAGCGGCGGCTTCACGGCCGCCGCCGACCGGCTCGGGCTGACCCAGTCCGCGGTGTCGCACGCCGTCCGGGGGTGCGAGCGCAAGCTCGGCGCGGTGCTGTTCGAGCGCGGGCGGCGCGGGGCGGCACCCACGGCGGCGGGGGAACGGGTGGCCGGGCACGCGCGGCGGATCCTGCGGCTGCTGGCCGCACTCCCCGGCGAGGCCCGGCAGGCCGCGGGCGGGACGGCGACCGGCCCGGCCGGGCCGGTGCGGATCGTCGCGTTCCGCAGCGCCGCCGTCCAGGTCCTGCCACCGGTGCTGACCGTACTCGCCGCCCGCTGGCCGGAGTTGAAGCCCGAGGTCCGGGTCGTCCGCGACCTCGGACGCGGCACCGCCGGCGAAGTCGCCGACGGACGCGCCGACCTGGCGCTCGCCACCCTGGACGCGACCGGCGGCACGCTGCCCGGACTGGTCGCCGCGCCGCTGTACCGCGAGGAGTACGCCCTCGCCCACCAGCAGGGCCACCCCGACCCGCGCAGCCTGCCGCTGGTCGACTGGGACGAGAACTGCGGCTCCTACACGGCGGACTGGTGGAGACGCCAGGACTGGCTGCCGCCCGCCACCATCAATGTCTCCGACGACACCGTGGTGCTCTCGCTCGCCGCCCAGGGCCTCGGCATGGCCGTGATGCCCCGGCTCAGCCTGGACCGCCCACCCGCCGGACTCGCCGTCACCGACCTCGGCCCGGACCGGCCGTCCCGCCGGGTCGGCTACGTCACCACCCCCGAACTCGCCCGCACCACCGCCGTCCGGGAGGTGATCCGCGCCCTGCGCGAAGCACCGCTGCCCGCCGGAGCGACCCCGGCCGCGGAACGGGGTGAGTCCCGCCGCCCGTAGCGGGGGCGCCCGGTCCGGGAGAGACAAGAGGTGGACCGGGTGGGCGGCGGGACGTGGAGTGACGAACCCCGCCGACGATTCTGCGCGGCCCCGCTCACGTTCCGCTAACGTCCCGCTGACGTGCGCAAACACCCGACCGCCCGGGCGGACTTGACGCCGGGACGAGCGACGGGGGAGGGTACGCCGGGGCAGCCCGGGAGGGCGCGCCGGGGCAGTGCGGGACGCCCTACGGGTGACCCGCGGGCGACCCGCGGACGGCCTGCGGGCGGCCCGGGAGAACGGACGGGGGAGCGATGCTGGCGCTCGCCGAAGTGCGGGACGAACCGATGACGGCCGACGGACTGGTGCTGCGCAGACCGCACCCCCGCGACGCCGCCCTCGTCCACCGCGGCACCCACGACCCGCTGGTGCGCGAGTTCCTGCAGGGCGTCGTCCCGCACCTGAACGCCGCCGCCGCCGAACGCTGGCTCACCGACGTCCCGCCGATGCTCTGGCGGACGGGCCGCGCGGCCTACTTCACCGTCGAGGCGCAGGGCACCGGGGGCACCGGGAGCACCGATGACGCCGGGGGTGCCGGGGGCGCCGGTACCGGGGACGCCGTCGGGTGGGCCGAGCTCGTCAACCTCGACGCCGAGCACGAACGCGCCGAAGTCACCGTCTGGCTGCTCCCCGAGCACCGCCGACTGCGCACCGCCAAGGCCGCACTGCGCCTGGTCTGCCGCTTCGGCTTCGAACGGATCGGCCTGCGCCGGATCGACGCCTACGCCGCCGCCGACAACATGCCCAGCCAACTCACCGGCGCCGCCATCGGGTTCCGCCGGGCCGGCTACCGGCCCGCGCTGTTCCGCGGCTCCCGCACCCACCGGCTGCACGACGCGGTGCACGCCACGCTCGTACCCGAAGACCTCTGCTGACCCCGACGGCCGGCCGATGGTCCCCCCAACTTCCCTGCACCGAACCAGGAGTGACGACATGTCAGGAAGCGTACGACTGGAACGCGGCGGCCTCGGCGAGCTGCTGATCACCGCCGACGGCAGCTTCCGCGCCACCCACGCCACCCGCGCCGACCGCGAACGGACCGGACGGATCGACCCCGCGCTGATCCGCCGCGTCCTCGCCGGGCTCGGCCAGGCCCCCGCCCCCGCCGCCGCCGACACCCCCGCCGGTGCCCCCGCGTCCGGCGCGCGGCGCCTCACCATCCAGGGCCAGCCCGGACTGCCCGACCGGCAGTGGACCGACGGCACCGAGACGCCCGTCCCCGCCTCCGCCGCCGCCCTCGACGCCCTGCTCGGCCAGGCCCTCGCCGACCCCGCCGACCCCGCCGCCCTGCCCACCGCGCTCGCCCGCACCGACCCCGCCACCGGCACCGCCCGCAGCGCCGCCGCCGTCGGCACGGTGGCCGGCCGCGCCGCGTACGCCCTGGTCGAGGCCGACGGCGCGTTCGGCCTCACCGCGCTCGACGACGCCGCCCCGCTCGGCGGCTCCGGCGCCGACGCCGGACTCGCCCCCACCGCCGTCGCGCTCGGCGAGGCCGGCGGACGCTCGCTGTTCGCCGTCGGCAGCACCGACGGATCCGTCCAGGTCTGGGACGCCGGCACCGGCGCCGTCGTCCACGGCACCACCGGCGGCGAGGGCGCCCAGGCCGTCGCCGCCCTGGTCTGCCGGGACATCCCGGTCGCGTTCTCCGCCGGGCAGTCCGGCGACCTGCGGGCCGTCCGCGCCGACGACGGCCGGGTGCTCGGCACCCTGCCCACCGGCGGCCACGGCGCCACCGTGCTGCGCGCCGCCCACTGCGCCGGCGTCGACCTGCTGGCCGCCGCCGCCCCCGATGGCACCGTCCGGGTCTGGGACGCCGGCACCGGCGACCTGATGCACCTGCTGGTCGGCCACCGCGGCGAGGTGCTCGCGCTGGCCGTGCTCACCCTCGGCAACCAGGCCGTCCTCGCCTCCGCCGGACAGGACCGCCGGATCCGGCTCTGGGACCTCGCCACCGGCCAGCCCGTCGCCGAACTCGACGGCCACACCGGCACCGTGACCGGCCTCGCCTTCACCACCCTCGCCGACCGCCCGGTCCTCGCCTCCTGCGCGCTGGACGGCACCGTCCGCACCTGGGACGTCCACGACGGCCGCCCGCTGCACGGCTGGCCGGCCGGGGAGTGGCTGACCGCGCTCGCCGCCGTCGGGGACGTGCTCTACACCGGCGACGAGAGCGGCCGGATCAGCGCCTGGCAGGCCGCCACCGGCACGCCCGCGCCCGCCGCCGCCCCGACCCGTGCCGCCGCCGCTGCCCATGCCGCCGCCCCGGCCGGTGCCGACGGGCTGGCCGGTGCCGGCGGGTTGCAGCGTGCCGACGGACCGGGCCCTTCCGCTGCGGAGGGCCTGCCCGGGAGCCCGCTGACCGCGCTCGCCGCCGGCACCCTGGGCGGCCGCCCCGTGCTCGCCGCCGGGTTCGGCGACGGCGCGCTCGCCGTCTGGGACGCCCCCACCGGTACCCGGCTGCTCGACCTGCCCGGCGAGGGCGGCCCCGTGCACAGCCTCGACCTCACCGCCGACCTGCTGCTGTGCGGCACCGCCGCGGGCGCCGTCCGCAGCCACCGCCTCGCCGACGGCACCGCCCTGCCGCTGCCCGTCCCGCACGCCGGACCCGTCGCCGGCCTCGCCTTCACCCCCGCCCGCACGCCCGGCGACCAGCCGCTGCTCGCCTCCGCCGGACGCGACGGCGTGCTCGCCGTCCGGGACGCCGCCACCGGCGCCGACAGCCGCCGGTTCGCCACCGGCCGGGGCCCGTTCACCGCGCTCGCCGCCACCCTCGCCGACGGCCAGCCGATCCTGGCCACCGCCGGTGAGGACCTGGCGGTCCGCCTGTGGCACGCCACCAGCGGCGCCGCCGGACCGGTCTGCACCGGACTCCCGCACCCCGCCGAGGCGGTGTCGTTCGCCGAACTCGGCGGCCGTCCCGTGGTGATCGCCGGCGCCGCCGACGGCACCGTCCTGGTCTGGGACGTTCGCAGCGGCAGCCGCACCGCCGAACTGACCGGCGGCGGGGCGGCCGTCCGGGCCGTGGTCGGCCGCGAGTTCGACGGCGAGGCGCTGCTCGCCGCGGGCGACGACGCCGGCACCCTGCGGCTGTGGCACCTCTCCAGCGCGACCCTGCTCAACGAGGCGGCGCTGGACGGCACCCCGCTGGCCATCGAGCTGGACGAGACCGGCCTGCGGATCGTCACGCCGACCGGGGCGGTCACGCTCTGACACCCGATGTTCGGAAAATAGCACGAAAGATTCACGATCCACCCGGAATGAGCACATCCGCTCTTTACCCGCCCTGCGAATTCACGCCGTGAATTTACCTGATGCATGCTTTCCGGTTTCCTGGGGCGGTCGGAGGGGCTGCGAAGCTCGTGCCGGGGTGATGGAGCGTCACCCCGGCACCTCCCCTTGGCTGTGCGCGTTCACACGAGCGGGTTAGGGTGCCCTTGGAATGAGCCGGTGCGGGCATGGCACGGGCACGTCCGGGCCGTCCTTCCGGCCCGGCACTCCCGCATGCCCGGCACGGGGGGCATGCCGGTCGGGGGCGGCTGGAGTGCGGGAAGGCGGGCGTGGGCGATGGCTGACGACACGGTGTGGATCGACCTCGACGAGGTCGACGCCGCAGCCAAGAAGATCATGGGGCTGCTAGCGGAACTGGACGGACCGGCCAACAAGTTGGAGGCCGCCGTCAAACAGGTGCAGGAATCCGTCTACGGAACCGACCTGCTCGGCAAGGCGCTACTGGGCGCCGGCTCCTCCGTCGGCGGACTCGCCCAGCACCAGGAGCAGGTCCTGGAAGGCATCCGCACCCTGCTGCGGAACGCCACCGCCGTCGGCGAGAACCTGCAGAGCATGGTCGACCGGCACCGCGCCAACGACGACGCCCAGGCCGCCGCGCTCGGTGGGATCACCGACACCGGCGCGATGCCGACCGACCCCCAGCTGGCCGCCCTGCGCTCCGCACCGGTCGGCGGCCCGGTCTCCGTCGGCGTGCTGCCCGCTTCGCTGCCGGACGCCTCGCTCCCGGACACCCCCCTGCTCGCCCCGCTGCTCGGCTCCGATCCCGTCCCGACCCCGGAGCCACCGCCGTCCCTCGCGCCGATCGGCAACACCGACCCCGGCGTCGACTACCACGACCCGGACGCGCCCACGCTCGACTACAACCACCCCAACCCGCTGCTCAGGCCCGGCGTCGGCTACGTCGGCGGCGCGAGACCGGTCATCTGACGGCCCCTCCGGCCGACCGGCGGGGCCCTGCGCCGCGCCGGGTCGCGCGCACCGTTCGACGCACGTCGAACAGTCGCCGACCGCACGGCCACCGTTCGACGCACGACGAACCGTGGTCGGTCGGCGCGGAGACCGTTCGTCGCGCGTCGAACGGACACCGGCCGCACGAGGACCGTTCGACGCACGACGAACCGTCGCCCACCGCACGCACGCCGCTCGCACGAACGCCCGCCGTGTGTCGTCACGGCCGCCGCCTGCGCACCGACCGCCGCAGGCCACCGGCCACTTGATCCGCACCACCGACCTCCCCTCCACGGAGCCCCCGCCATGATCGAGCTGCCCGCCGACCTCGCCGAAGTCCTCAAGACCGTCCAGAGCAACGAGAACGGCGCGGACATCGCCTTCCCCGACGGGGACGAGGACCTGCTCGCCACCCTCGCCGACGCGTGGAAGGCCTGGAACGAGGCCGCCGACACCCACGTCCGGGCGATCACCGAGGCAGCCCAGCGGGCGATGGCCAGCATGTCCGGGCCCGCCGCCGACAGCTTCCAGGAATACCTGCAGAAGTTCGCCGCCGGGGAGGGCTCGCACGTCGCCACCACGCTGCAGTCCGGGGTGGCCATCGCCGACTCGCTGCACGGCGCCGCGCAGGCGGTGAGCGGCACCAAGGCCGAGATGGTGCGCGAACTCCAGTACGCCAAGGAGTACATGGAGGCGCACCCGGCCGGGAAGCACGACGACATCGCGCAGTCCGAGGGCGTCAAGCAGGCCGCCGCCGTCTACCACCAGTACATCGGGCAGGTCGGCAACAACGTGGACGGCATGCTCCGGCAGAGCGCCGGACACATCGCCGACATGACCGGCATGGGACGGACCTGCGCGCTCAACGGGACGTCCGGGGGCGGGGCTTCAGGCGCGGCCGGTGCGGCGGGTGCGGCTGGCATGGTCGGGATGTCCGGTACGGACACCACCGCGATGAGCGCGCGCACGGCGGCGACGCTGCCCGACGGCATGCTCGCGGGCGGAGTCGATGGGAGCGTTCCCGGTAGCCCGGCCGGTGCGCTCGGAGGAGCGGCCGACCCGACGGCGTTCACGCTGCCGGGCGCCGACGGCAGTGGGGTCGGCGGCGCTGCCGGTGCCGGTGCTGGTGGTGCGGGGGCGTTCGGGGGGTTCGGGGCGGTGGGCGCCGCCGGATCGTTCGACGGCGCGGGCGGTGCCGGTGGTGGAGCCGGCGGCGGGAGCGGGTCCGGTTCGGGCCTGGCGCCGTTCACCCCGCTCACCCCCAACCTGCCGAGCTTCGGCTCCGGCGGGGGCGCGGGTGGCGGCTCGGCACCCGTCTTCAGCCCGCTCTCCAGCGGGGCCGGCGGCTCGCTCAACCTGGCCGGGCTCGGCGACCTCGGTGACCTCGGCGGGACGGGCTCCGGCTACCACCCCAGCAGCGGCCTCACCCCTGGCGGCGGCAGCATCGGCAGCGGCACCGGTGGCTCGTTCGGCAGCGGCGGCACCCTGGGCACGGCCCTGGGCACGACCCTGGGGTCCCTCGGCGGATCCCTCGGCGGCTCCGTTGGAGCCGGCGGCGGTCGGGCCGGTCTCGCCCCCTTCGGCGGGACGGGCAGCAGCCCGTTCGGCCTCGGCGGTGCGGGCGGCCGGGGTGCCGGGGCGGCCGGCGGGGCCGGTGGGGCCGGTGGCGGCTCGGCGCTGCGCGGTTCGGGCGGCGGCATCGGCGCGGGCGGCAGCGCCCTGGCCGGGCGGTCCGGCGGGGCGAGCGGCCTCGGCGCGGCCGGTGGTGCGGGCGGCGGCGCGCGGGGCGTGGCCGGTGCCGGTTCGGCGGTCGGCCGGGCCGGGGCGGGCGTCCTCGGCGCGGGTGGCACGGCCGGGCGCAGCGGTGCGGCGGGCGCCCCCGGCATGGGGGCCGGCGGCCACCTGCCTGGCGGTGGTGGCGGTGCGGGCCGGGGCGGTGGCGGCAAGGACGGCAGGCACGGCAACCGCTTCGTCAGCCCCACCCGCTTCGGCGGCGACGGCGAGGAGGACGAGGAGCTGTACGGCGACGCGGGCATCCTCGGCCAGGCCGCCGACGTCGACCCGCGCGACCGCCAGTGGAACCGGGCCCGCCGCCGCTGGCTCGACGACGCCCGCACCGAAGGCACCTTCGCCGCACCCGAGCCCGAACCGGCTGCCGCCTCCACCACGGCTGCCACGGCCGGGCCCACGAGCGAGAGCGAGATGCTCAGCCGGCTCGCGGGCGTGCTGCTCGGCGGTGACGCGACGCCGGCCGACGGAGCGGGAGACGGCGGTGGGAGCGGCGGCGCGGCGGCTGCCACGGCGACGGCGGCCGACCCGGTGGCGACGCGTTCGGACACCCCGGTGGTGGCTCCCGTGGCGACGGAGTCCTCCGACGGCGCCGCGGACGACGCCTACCTGGAGCGCGCCCGCAGCGCCGCCGCCCGCCGCGGCCACCCGGACGCGCCTGCGCCCGTGCCCGCGTCCGCCTCCACGTCCGCGCCCGAGGCCGATTCGGCTGCCGCCGCCACCACTCCGCAGCGGGCCCCGCTCCGCGAGGAGGGCGGCTACCAGGTGCCCAGCCCGTTCCTGCGCGCCGCGCTCTCCCGGCTGGCCGCGCCCGCCGCGGACTGACCGCCCGCCCGTCCGCCGCAGCCGCCCGTACCGACCGAAGGACCCCGCATGAGCAACGACGAGCAGGCCTGGTACGCCGCCACCGAGCCCGAGGTGCGTACCGAACCCGCCCACGCCGCAAGGCTGGTGGCCGACGAGGTGGTCGAACCCACCGCCCGGTTCCGGGTCGGCACGGTCATGCCCGAAAGTGTCCCGGCGGAGCCCCGGCTGCAGGCGTTCCAGCCGCTGGAGCGGATGGACGCGCGGGAGCAGGTCGCGGCCGAGCCGTTGCGTCCGTTCGAGCGGGGCGTGCCGATGGAGCAGGCCACGGCGAGGTTGCAGCCGATGGAGCAGGGTGTGCCGATGCAGCAGGCCACCGAGCGCCTGCGGCCGATGGAGCAGGGTGTGCCGATGCAGCAGGCCACCGAGCGCCTGCGGCCGATGGAGCAGGGTGTGCCGATGCAGCAGGCCACCGAGCGCCTGCGGCCGATGGAGCAGGGTGTGCCGATGGAGCAGGCCACCGAGCCGTTGCGGCGGGCGGACGCCGTCAAGCGCTCCGCGCCGACGGAGGCCTCGGCACGGAGCGCGGCGTCCGGGGGAGGGGGCGGTGCGGGGACGGGTTTCCAGGTGGATCCCGCGCAGTACCTGGCGGCCGTGTCACCGATGCTCGCCGCCTCCGAACAGGTCGCCGCGGTCTACCGCTCGCTGAGCGCCTTCCTGCCCTCGCTGGAGGCCCAGAACCCCTGGGGCAACGACGAGTCGGGCAAGAAGTTCGCGGAGGGCGAGAAGGGCTACCTGAAGTACAGCCACGACACCCTGGACGTGGTCAAGGGCCTGCCCGAGGCGCTGAAGGGCATCGCCGACGGCCTGAAGGCGATGGCCGAGGGCTACCGGAACGCCGACGAGAACGTCGTCTCCGAGCTCGGTGGCATCGAGAGCACCGAGCAGCTGCCCGCCGCGCCGTCGATCCCGTCCAGCCCCGTCCACCTCCCGATCACCCCGCGGATCACCCAGAGCGGAAGGCACTGACCCCATGGCCGTCGAACTCCCGGAACCGCTCCAGTGGGTCCTGCTGCTGCTCGCCGGAACCCGCTGGCCCGAGGCCGACGAGGACCAGCTCCGCGACATGGCGGAGCACTGCCGCAAGGCCGCCGAAAGCCTCAAGGACGCCGCGCAGAGCGCCGATTCGACGATCAAGCGCGCCCTCGACGGGCAACGCGGCGTCGCCGCCGAGGCGTTGGGCAAGTACTGGGAGAAGTACTCGGTCGGCAAGGGGACCGAGCAGGACCCCGGCTACCTGCCCGGTGCGATCAACGCGCTCAACGGCATGGGCGACATGCTGGAACAGGTGGCCAACTCGGCGGAGACCGCGAAGATCCAGATCATCGCGCAACTCGGCATCCTCGCCTTCGAGTTGGCCACCGCCGAGGCGGAAGCACCGTTCACCGCCGGCGCCTCGCTGCTCCAGGTGCCGGTGATGATCGCGGCCAGCCGGGTGGTCGTCTCGCAGCTGCTGAAGCAACTGCTCAAGGAAATGGTCGAGATGGCGGTCAAGCAGGCCGCCCAGATGGCCGCGATCAACTTCCTCGCCCAGGGCATCGAACTGGCCGAAGGCCACCGCAAGAGCATCGACATGAAGGAAGTCGGCCAGAACGCCCTCGGCGGAGCGGTCGGTGGCGCCTCGGCCCACCTGATCGGCAAGGGCATCGGCGCGGCCGGCAAGAAGGTCGGCGCCGAGAACGCGCTCAACACCACCGCCGGCAAGATGGCCTCCGGCGCCGCCGTCGGCGTCGGCGCGGACGTCTCCACCCAGCTCATCACCACCGGCAAGGTCGACGGCGAATCCCTGCTCGGCTCCGGCCTCTCCGGCGGCGCGGGCGCCGGCCTGCACGCGGGCGCCTCCGCGCTCAAGGGCCACGCCAACGCCCCCACCCCCGCCGCGCCCCCCAAGCTCGACCTCCCCACCAGCACCGGCGGCAGCCACGACGGCCCGCCCACCTTCAGCAAGTCCGCCACCTCCTCCGGCGACAGCGCGTACCACGGACCGTCCGGGACGGCCGGCGGGAGCGGGGGCGGCGGGACGGTCGAGCACGGCAGCACGGGCAGTGCGGGCAGCACGGGCGGTACGGGGACGGGCGCGGGCGAGTCGAAGGTCAACGGCCTGGTGCCGTTCGGCTCCGGGCTCGGCGCCGGTGCTGCTGCCGGTGCAGGCGCCGGTGCCAGCACCGGCAGCAGCACGCACGAGACGACGGCGGCCGCCCAGACGCACGGTTCGGCGGCTCCGCGTTCGGAGCCTTCCGCCGCTGCCGCGCCGGTGCACGAGAGTGCCGCACCACGCCAGGAGACGACCGCGCCGACCCCGGAGCGGGTTGCAGCGCAGTCGCACGACACGGCCGCTCCGCGTCAGGAGGCAGCCGCACCGGCCCCGGAGCGGGTTGCGGCGCAGACGCACGAGACGGCAGTTCCGCGCCAGGAGGCGGCTGCGCCGGTCGCGCACGAGTCGGTGCCACGGCAGGAGGCTGTGCGGTCCACGCACGACACGGCCGCTCCGCGTCAGGAGGCAGCCGCACCGGCCCCGGAGCGGGTTGCGGCGCAGACGCACGAGACGGCAGTTCCCCGTCAGGAGACGGCCGCCCCGCATCAGGAGGCTGTGCGGTCTACGCACGACACGGCCGCTCCGCGTCAGGAGACGACCGCGCCGACCTCGGAGCGGGTTGCGGCGCAGACGCACGAGGCGGCGGTTCCGCGTCAGGAGCATGTCGCGGCGCAGACGCATGAGGCGGCCGCGCCGGTCGCGCACGAGGCGGTCACCCCGCGTTCGGAGCACGTCGTAGCGCAGACGCACGAGACGGCGGTTCCGCGTCAGGAGCATGTCGCGGCACAGACGCATGAGGCGGCGGTTCCGCGTCAGGAGGCGGCCGTGCCGATCGCGCATGAGACGGCGGCTCCGCGTTCGGAGCACGTCGCGGCGCAGACGCACGAGACGGCGGTTCCGCGTCAGGAGACGGCCGCCCCGCATCAGGAGGCGGCCGCGCACGAGACGGTGGTGCCGCGCCAGGATGCGGTGCCCGGCTCGCACGAGTCGGTTGCTCCGCGTGCGGAGGCGTCGGCTGCCGTTGCCGGGGATCGGGCCGGGGTGCCTGTGGGGTCCGGGGCGTCCGGGGTGCCGAACCTCTCGGGGGCGCTCGGTGCGGCCGGGCGGCTGGCCGGGGCGGGTGGGGAGACCCACCTGGACGGCGGGACGCGGATCGCGGCCGGTCCGGGGGCGGTCCGGAGCGCGGGGGCGGAGGCGGTGCCCGGGCAGGTGGTGCCGGACGGCCTCGCCGAGGCGGGGGCGTCCGCGAACGGCGCGGCTGCCGCGCAGAGTCCGGCGGCGGCGGGCGGGTTCACGCCCGGGCCGGTCGGTGGCGCGGGTGGCGCCGTTGGGCAGGGTGGTTCCGGACGCGGGGTGTCGCCGTCGTCGCAGTCGCGGTCCACCACTCCGCCGCCTGCCTCCTCGTCCGCCGTCCCCCGGCAGGCCGGCGAGCAGTCGGTGGGCGGGACGATCCGTCCGGGTGCGGGGCGGCGAGGCGGAAGTGAACTCCCGCCGACCGCACCGCCGGTGGCGGGTTCGGGACGGGCGGAGAACGGCGGGACTTCCCGCGACGGCCTGGCGGAGCGTCGTCGGCAGGAGCGGGAGGCGGAGCTCCGGGCGCTGGGTGAGCGGCCTTCGGTGCGTGAGGCGGTCGAGCAACTCGGCGGGCAGAAGCGCGCGTTGGCGACCCCGCCGGCGGACGCGGGCCGGCTGCGCCGTGAGCTGCCGGGCATGTCGCCGCAGGAGCGGGCCCAGGAGATCGCCAACCTCAAGCCGGAGAACCGGCGTTGGCTGGCCCGTGACCCGCAGACCGTCGACGCGCTGAAGGCCGCGCTGCCGCCGCGCGAGTTCGCCCGGACGGCGGCCGAGCTGATCGTGCACGTCGATCCGCGGGCGGAGCGGGCCGCGTCGGCGCGGCTGGAGGCGCAGCAGCAGGTGGCCCGGATGCTCCAGGACCCGGACACCGCGGCCAGGTTGCTGAAGAACGGCGCGGACGTGGTGATCGTGCCGAAGGACGTCCGGATGACCGACGTCCCGGACCTGCACGGCCTGCGCGGGGTGCACAACAGCAGCGAGGCGGGCGGCGGTCGCGGGTACGACGACATGCGCGGCTCCGGCGGCCGGCACTCGGCGGTCACCGAGGAGAACCTGCTCGGCGAGGACACCACGGTCGGGTCCGGCGGCCACTACCAGGACGGGTACTCCACCACCACGCACGAGTTCACCCACACCCTGCACGAGTACGGTCTGCAGCCGCACGAGCAGGCGCAGATCCACGACGTCTTCACCCGCAAGGGCGCCGACCCGCACACGCGGTGGCCGGACGGCCCGCCGACCGGTGCCAACGGCGAGAAGAACTACTCGTCCCGCGACGAGCAGGAGTACTTCGCCCAACTCACCAACGCCTACCTGGGCACCAACCACGGCACCGACCCGTTCACCGGCGAGCCGCGCAACAACGGCGCGGACTGGGTGCGTCGCAACGACCCCGAACTGCTGCCGCTGCTGGAGAAGTTGTACGGCCCGGACCCGTCCGCCCAGCAGGGCCCGGCCAATCCGGTGCGGGCCACCGCCGCCGAGAACGACATGTACGCGGGCCTGCGCGAGTTCACCGACCGGGTCGAGGGCAACGAGGCCTCCCGCGAACAGCCGCAGCAGCAGTCGCAGCACCAGCCGCCCACCGCCACCGGGCAGGAGCAGCCCGGCGGCGCCCGTACCGGCGAACTCCCCTCCCCGCCCCCGCCGCAGAACAACCAGCAGGCCAACCAGCAGGCCAACCAGCAGGGCAACCAGCAGGGCAGCGCAGGAGGTTCGGCGCAGCCCAGGCCGGACGGCGACTACGAGCACAAGATCGACGGCGCGAAGGCCTTCGAGACCATCGAGACCTTCCTCGGTGGCTCCCAGGAGTTCCGGGACCTCCGCAAGGAGTTGGGCTACTACGACCGGGCCGACCTGGAGAACGGCGACACCGCCGCGATGCTCGGCCAGTACCGCAACGAGAAGTTCCAGCACGTCGACGTGCTCGCCCGCCGGATGGACGGGCTGACCGAGACGCTGACGAAGCTGGACGCGCGGACGCAGGCGGTCGACCACGAGCTGACCACCGGCAACCCCGGCCCCGATCGGGTCGCCGAACTCCACGAGCGGCGTGCCGAGTTGGAGAGCGTCCGGGAGCGCGTCCAGGAGCAGCGCGACCGGGTGGCGATCTTCGAGTACGGGCGGACCAAGTCCACCCTGACCGGCCAGGAGTTCACCGACCGCACCAGGGAGCGGCACGAGGCGGTGCTCCGGACGATGCCGAAGAGCATCGAGCGGATCAAGGCCGAGGAGGCCCGCGTCGACGCGCTGGTCCAGGACGCCAAGAACCGCATCCAGGCGAAGGAGGGCAACGCCGGCATCCACAAGGAGCGGATCAAGGAGCTGGAGCGCCAGCAGGCGGAGCTGAAGGCGGACCGCGAGCGGCGCCGGCAGGAGATCGACCGGGCGAAGGCCGAGTTGGCCAACCCGCCGAAGGCCCCCGCGCAGGCCCCGGCGGCGAACCCGGGCAAGGGCAAGGGCGCCAAGGCGGCGGCCGCCGCCCCGGTGGAGAAGGTCGGCGTGCCGGTCCCGGGCCGGGACAAGGGCTGGACGTGGGAGCACTTCGAGACCGGCTACCGCGACGCGTTCGGGTACTCCGACCACGGCGTGATGGCCGAGCAGCCGCACGCCGAGAAGGTCGTCCGCCGGGCCGACAAGAAGGGCGTCAAGCTGGCCGAACCGAAGATCAACCGCGACCACGTGATCGCCGACTACATGGTGCACAAGTACGTGACGGCGGCGGTGTTCAAGGCCCGTTCGCTCGACCCGGAGCAGCGCCCGGCGGCCGCGGACGCGTTCGGCGACTTCGTCGGCGCGATGGCCCCGGACCCGCACCGGGTGTACGACAAGTACGGCGTCGATGCGCAGGCCCGGCTGGGGGCAAAGGGGCAGGCGGAGGAGGTGCTGGTCCGCCGCGACCTGACCGCCGACCCGGGCACCGTCGACCTGAGGAGTGTGTACGGCAACGAGCAGCTGCCCGACGCCTTCGACACCACCGGGGTCGTCGACCACCGTTCCGCCGACGCCGCCCGCACCGGCCTGGAGCGTGAACTCGGGCGCAACGGACTCGACTTGGCGGTCCGGGAGCAGCTGAACGACCTGGCCGCGAAGGTCGCGGAGGTGCACCCCGACACCCCGACCGCCCAGCAGCTCGCCGACGTCCACGCGGCGGTCGCCCGGGTGCACGAGCAGGTCAAGCGGCAGGCCGTCGAGGACCTGGCGCTGGTCAACGGCGTCGTCGGCCCGCGCCTGCTGGACGACACCGTCGCCGCCCTGCACGGCGCCGCCGCCGACGGCGGCCCGCGCACCCCCGCCGGCCGGGAACGGCTGGCCGGACGGCTGGACGACCTGGCCGGGCGCTACGAGGACACCGGGCAGCACGCCGGTCCGCTGCGTGCCCTCGCCGGCGACCTGCGCGCGCACCCGGAACTGGTCACCGCCGACCGCCTCGGCCGCCTCGCCGACGAACTCCCCGGCGACCGCGACACGTTGCGGCAGGGCGAGATCGACAACCGGCTGGCCGAACTGGCCGCGCCGAGCACGACCGGCGGCCGGACCGGGAGCCACGCCGACAAGGACGTCGCCAAGGCGAAGGGCGACCTCGCGAAGCGCGAGAAGAAGCAGCCCGAACTGGAGCAGGCCTTCGACCGCGCGGAGCAGGAACACGGCAAGGCCGTGGACGACAAGGCCGCCGCCGACGCCGCCGCGGCCGCCGCCCCCGGCGACAAGGCCAAGGAGAAGCAGGCCGACGACGCCCGGAAGGCCGAGGCCAAGGCCGCCCGGGCGGTCAAGACGGCCCACCAGGAGCGCGAGGAGGGCCGGGCCGCCGTCGAGTCCGCCCGCCGGGCGTTGGAGACCGCGACCACGGCGCGGGACCGGGTGGGCGAGGTGATGAAGGAGCAGGCCGCGCTCGGACTGAAGGAGAAGGACGCGGCCAGGGTCGCCTGGGCGGTGGCCGACACCGAGACGGTCGGCCGGCAGCACGGCGGCGCGTTCGCCCGGGACGGCGCCGGCCGGAACGACCCGGCCGCCGTCTTCGAACGGGCCCTGACCGCCACGCCGGACGAACTGCCCGCGCTGATCAGCGAGATGACCGCAGCGCTGTCCAACAGCTCGTCCAACCTGCGGTTCGGCGACGAGTACGTCAACAAGTGGATCCAGAACTTCCTCGACCCGCACGTCCTGCGCGACCCGGAACTGCTGACCGCCGTCGCCCACGACCAGCTCCCGCCCGAGGTGCTGTACGCGCCGCACACCGCCGACCTGCTCCAGGCCGTCCGCGGCCTGGAGCGGAACGGCCTGGTTCCGCCGGAACTGCGCGACCTGATGGCCCCCAAGACCCAGGGCGACCTGCAGGCGGTGGTGACCCGGACCGACGGCGACGTCAGCGCCAGCGCCCACACCATCGCCGACGAACTCGGCACCTCGCAGACCGGCACCGAACGCCTGCCGGTCTCCTCCTCCGGCGACCTCGCGGCCCGCGCCGACGCCACCCCCCTCACCGGCCAGCGGCTCGCCGAACTCGGCACCGAGGGCCTCTACCAGCCCGACCGGGTGCCGAGCCGGCCCGCGCCGGACCAGGACGTGGTGATGGGCGACGCCGACCGGCACGACGCCACCACCGCACCCCTCACGCCCACCCCGACCGGGGACGGCGACGTGCAGATGCACGACGGCACGCACACGGCGGCGGACGGTACGGGAGCGACCGCGGGGGCGACCGCGGATGCGGGGACGGGTGGCGCCGGACGGTCCGACCGCAAGAGGCCCCGCGAGGAGGAATCCCAGGACGGGTCCGGCTCCGAGTCCGCCCCCGTACGCGCCGTCCGCCGCCGCCTGGCCGGGATCGGCCTGGACGACCCGGCCACCCCGCCGCCCCCGCCCCCGCCGCCGTCCACGTCCACGGCCACCGGCGGGCGCGGCACCGGCAGCCGTGGCTTCGGCAGCGTGACGACACCTCCGCCGCCCCCGCCGCCGTCCTCGTCGTCCACGGTCCACGACGGCACGCCCGGCCCGTCCGGCGCGAGCCACGAACAGCCGCCGACCGCCCGGAACGCGAACGCGAACGGGAACGAGAACGCGAACGGGAACGAGCACGAGAACGGGAACGAGCACGGGAACGGGAACGAGAGCGGGCAGCACGTCCAACAGCCGCCCGTCGAAGCGCTGTTGCCGCCCGAGGGGTCGGTGGAGCGCTGGCTGGTGCAGGACCCGGCCGAACTGCTGTCGCACGCGCCGGTCACGGTGAACTACGCCGACGGCGCGATGCAGCGGATGCCCGGACTGGACCAGCAGCAGGCGAACGCGTTCGTCGCGGCGGTGGAGCGCGCGGACCGGCACTGGTTCACCCTCGTCCCGGACCGGCAGCACGTCGGTGCGGGCCGCAACGGCTTCGTGCTGACCCCGGCCTGGGAGAAGTACGTCGAGCACGACCCGTCCTTCCCGCGTCCGCCCGCCGGCACCCCGCTGCCCGCGCCGCAGCCCGACCACCACTACGTCACCGGCTCGTACGTCCCCTACAAGACGGGACGGCCGGACCCGGCGGTGCCGGACGCGATCGGGAAGACCGTGGTGCCGCTGCGCCCCGACCCGACGCGGCCCGGCGACAGCCTGGTGCTGACCGGCGGCATGAACGGCTGCGCGTTCGCCGTCACCGACGTGACGGCGCACGACTTCACGGTCTGGCACGTCCAGTCGTACTCGGCGTCCTCGAACCTCGGGATGGCCGCGGACTTCCGGGCCACCAAGTCGGTCACCGACTGGTTCGGCGTCGAGGAGTACAAGACGCCCGGGCAGGACCGGCCGTTCGAGGTCACCAACATGCTCAAGTACGACGGGACCCGCTGGGAGGTGATCAGCCACGAGGTCGTCGACCACGACGGCGAGCACCAGGTCGGCCGGCATAACCGGCGTCCGCTGAACTTCGACCCGCCCACCGAGGCGGACCGGGTCCGGATGACCGTCGGCACCTACGAGGCCACCGCCCGCGAGCAGTTGGAGAAGTTCGACCGGTCCGCCGAGCTGGTGCTGCGCGGCCTGGACCGGAACAGCCCCGCCTACGGCCTGCTGGACGGGCAACTCGGCGCGATGCGCGGACACCTGACCGACCAGCTGAACACCGTGATCGGCCTCCAGCAACCCGGCCGCACCCTGCAGGACGTCCGCGACACCGCCGCACGACTGGCCGGCGACGCCGACCGGCACGCCGTCGAGGCGAACGACGGCCGGCTGCTGGTCGAGAGCTCGCTGCGGATGCTGCTGAACGAGCCTGCCGGCTTCGGCGCCGGCGCCGAACCGCACTCGCGCCAGGACAAGGTCGACAGCCTGCTCCGGATGCTCGAACCGGACGGCGGCGGCCACTGGATCCAGCGGATGGCCCGCGACGGCGAACTCCAGCAGAACGCCCTGGCCGACACCCGGCAGCAGCCCGACGCAACCGGGTTCGGCTCCGCCTCCACCTCCACCGCCCCCGGGCACGCCGGAACCCCGCCGGTCGACACCCGCGGTCCCGAACCGATGGACCTCGACATCCCTCTGCCGACCGGGCACCCGACCGGGCACCCGGCCGAACCCGGCAGCGCCCACTCCGTCGACCGTTCCACGGACCACTCCGTCGACCGCTCCACGGACCACTCCACGGACCGGGACGGCGACACCGTGATGCGGGAGGCCGGAACCGGCGGCGGCGGCCGCAAGCGCGGCCGGGAGGAGGACGAGGAGTCCCACGGCGGGTCGGACGCCAAGCGGCAGCGCACCCCCGCGTACGAGAACAGCTCCGCCGTCATGCACGACCGCGGCTACCAGCAGGTCGGCCCGCAGCACGAGTTGACCGGCAGGCTGGTCGACTACCTCGGCGGGGCGCCCAGGTTGCACCCGCCGATGAGCAACTCGCTGCTGCAGAAGGTCAACCCGCACCAGGAACCGGTGAACGCCGGAGCGGACTTCCGGCCCGGCAGCGACCTCAACGCCTGCCTGGAGAACGTCGAGGCCTACCGGGACACCCACTTCGGGCGGCCGCGGGTCTCCGGGCAGACCCTGCACGGCACCGTCGAACCGATCCCCGGCAACGCGCTGTGGAAGCGCCACGACGGACCCGCCCTGTTCGGCCAAGGGCCGGACGCGATCCAGAAGTTGATGGACCAGGTGCGGGCCGGCGGACCCGGCAGCTTCGCCACCGTGCTCGGCACCGGGCAGCAGGGCGACGGCCACGCCGTCGCGCTGGTCCACGACCGGGACGGCGCGCTGCGCTGGGCCGACCTGACCGACCGCAGGGTCACCCCGGCCGACGGTTCGATGCCGGGGCACTTCGGCCGGGACTGGACGGTCTGGGCCTCCGTCGCCGACCCGCACGAGACGAACATCTCGGGCCCGCACGACCCGCGCTTCATGGAGCGCTACAGCACCTTCGGCGACACCACCCGCACGACCGAACCGATGGACCTCGACGGCTTCGGCGCACGGCAGCGCACCGGCCAGGACGCCACCCCGGCGGCCGAGCGGGACCTGCCGCCGCTGCCCGGGGAGGCCGCCCCGGCCGCGAGCCGGGCACCTGCGGCCGGTGCGCCGCGCCCGATCGCGGGGACGGACCTGGTGGTCGGGCTGACCGGGAATGAGACGGCGGTCCGGGAGCAGGTGATCGCCGCGATCGTCCGGGCGGTGCCCGGCGACCGGGCGGCGGCGCGGGCGTTCGCGGACGCGTACTTCGGACCGGCGACGCTGCGACCGGTGCTCGGGGCGCTGTCCCGGGGCGAGGCGTGGACGGCGCCGTTCGAGGGACCGGGCTGGAGCGGCGGCGTGACGCTGCGCGGCACGGTCACCGGGTCGACGCACCTGCGCAACGACAAGATCGAGTTCGAGAACGGCGCCGACCGCACCGTGGCGACCGGGGGCGGCCGCGACGCGCAGTGGCAGTACAACGTGGGCCTCCAGGCCCGGCAGACGGCCGGGATCACCGAACCGGCCGAACTGGCCGGGTACTTCCACGACCGGGGCCACGGCGAGGTCAGCATGGACCTCGGCGGCATGGTGGCGCGCTCGAAGACCTCCGAGCAGGCCGACGTCTACGGCACCACCATGCGGCTGGAGTTGGACTTCGGCGACCTGCGCCACGAGGACGTCCCGGTGCGCACCGCGTCCGGCGGCCGGACCGAGACGGTCGACCTCGGGCTGACGGTGGCCGTCCCCGTCCGCCCGGAGACCGGGCCGAGCAGCGAGCAACGGGTGCCCCCGCAACGCCTGTTGGACGGCCGGGTCGGCGGCCAGGAGATCGTGCTCGACCTGTCCCCGCGCGGCGGCGGCGGCGCGGCGGGCGACCGCCCGGTGGAGGCGCTGCTCGACCGGGTCGAGCAGGCGGGCCGGGCCGAGTTCGGCAGGGACTGGCCCGCGATGCGCGAACAGGTCCTCGCCGAGGTCGACTTCGCGCGCCTGCAGCGGGACCTGAAGAGCATGACGGCCGGCGAACCGGTCACCGTCACGCTCACCGACCGGCGCGGCCGGAGCCTCGGCACGGTCGAGATCGGCGCGCGGGTCGGCGAGTTGCGGCAGGTCGGTGCGACGAAGGAGACCGAGTTCACCATCGGCACCACCGTCCAGCAGGTCCGCAGCACCGCGAACACCCGTGGCGACGCAGGGCAGTTCGGGCTGGCCGACGTGCTCAAGCCCGGCTCCGCCCTGGCCGGGGCCGGCGGCGCCGGACGGCTCGGCCGGGAGCGGGTGGAGATCACCGGCGACAACCGGGTCTCCCAGCTGACCAGCAAGTCGAAGGTGCCCGGTGTGCTCTACGACGGGCCTGTGCACTACGAGTTGACCTTCAACGGCAAGGGCGAGGCGCATCCGGCGGGCACCGCGGACGTCCGCCTGCTGGTCGACCGCGCCGACACCACCGCCGAACAGAAGCCCCCCGTACCGCCCAAGGACGGGGCACCGGACGTCGAGCAGGCACCGCCGCCCGTGCCGCCCAAGGACGACCCGGCCGGCGAACCCGTCCTGCACGAGGTCACCGCCCCGCCGGAGTCGGTCTGGCACGGCGGTGGCGACCGGGGCGGCCTCGGCGAGACCGTCGTCGTCCGGGACCTGGAGTCCACGGCCGCCCTGCGCGGCGCGGTGGACCGGCAGGGCCGGGAGCGCTTCGGCAAGGACTGGGACGCGGTGCGGGACCAGGTCCTGCGGGGGTTCAGCCAGCCGAACCTGGCCGCCCGGCTCACCGGGATGACCCGGGGCGAGCCGCTGGTCGTGAAGGTCCCGGGCCGCGAGGACCTGGTGGTTACCGCCACCGCCCGGGTCCGGGAGATGACCTACCGCCGGGAGGACGGCAAGGCCGAGCTCAACACGGTCAACGAGACCGGCGCGTTCAGCGTCGAGCGGCGACTGCTGGCCCGCACCGCGGCCGGCACCGGCCAACTCGGCGGCAGCCCCGTCAAGGGCACGCCCGGCGCCGACCTGCTCGCCACCGGTTCCGGCCAGCGCCGCGACCGCGCGGGCGGCCAGGGCCGGCAGGCCGACCGGGTGTACGCCAACGGCAAGTACGCCGCCGCGCAGGTCGTCTACGGCGCGGAACTGGTCGTCGACGTGCACTTCGGCCGCCCCGGCGAGACGGCCTCCGGCGGCCGCTCCGAGGTCTCGGCACCGGTCCGCGTCGAGGTGGGCCTGGACGCCCGGGACACCGTCAAGTCGCAGGCGCCGCGCGCCGAGGACGGCACGGTCTCCTTCCGCCCTCCGAAGAGCACCGCCACGGAAGGGAGTTCGACGAACGCCGCCACTCCGGCCGCGACGCACACCGGCCCGGCCGCGACGCACACCGCCCCGCCCCGGATCCGCGAGCGCGGCGAGCTGAACGCCTCGTACGTGGTGCACAGCCTCAGCGGGGCGGACAAGGTGCGCTCGACGGTGGAGGACGCCCTGCGCACCAAGTACGGCGAGCCCTCCGAGGAGGTGCGGCAGCAGCTCGGGGCCAGTTTCGACCGGGTCGCGCTGAAGACCCAGCTGTCCCGGCTGACCCGGGGCGAGCGGCTCACCGAGACGGTCTCCGGCACCACCTGGAAGGCCGAGATCACCGTCACCGCCCGCACCGGGGAGGCGAGTTACCACTCCTCGGCGGCCAAGTACGAGTTCGAGTCCGGCACGCGGACCTCCAGCGGCCAGGGCAACCTGCGCGACCGCCGCGACCGGCTGGACGGCGGCGGGCAGTTCAAGGCGCGGACCCCCGTACTGGACGTCGCGGGCGGCTACACCTACCGCACCGACCGCACGTACGGCCGGGGCACGGAGACCGTCGGCTCGACCTCCAACCGGGGCAAGCACGTCGAACCGGCCGTGTTCTTCGACGTGAACACCGCGTACGAGGTCAAGGTCGAGTTCAAGCGGCTCGGCGTCGCGGACGGCTCGGTCGCCCACCGGGTCGACACGGTGGCCCGGGTGGCCGTGCCGGAACGCGACGCCGTCCCGGTGGCCGGGCCGGTCGAGCGGACAACCGACAAGCAGCCCAAGGGATTCGTCGAGGGCCGACGGTTGGACTCCTCGGCGATCGTCACCGACGTGCACGCGCTGCCGGACCCGCACGCACGACCCGGCACGCAGGCGAGCCCCGGCACGCAGGCGAGGCCCGGCACGCAGGCCGTCGGGGACGCGTCCCGGCAGACGCTGGGCGAGTCGATCAGGAGGCAGCTGGAGTCCGGTTGGAAGACCGGGCGGAGCGGCGAACCGTCCTCCGGCGGCGGCAGGCCGGAGCGCAACCCGTTCGGGTCCGACTGGGCGGGCATCAGCCGCAAGCTCGACCGGGAACTCACCCCCGACCGGCTGCAGTCCAGGTTGAAGGGCATGACCGCCGGGGACGAGATCGTGGTGCGGCACGGCCGGACCACCGTCCGGGTCGGCGCCGTGCTGCGCGACCGGATGGAGCACCTGGGCGACTCGGGCACCACCGAGTTCAACGCGGGCACCGACGTGCAGCGCACCTTCGCGCACACCGGCGGCACCGGTACCGGCCACAACGGCCTGCTCGGCGTCACCGGTGCGGCCCCCGTGCCGGGCGCGCCCGCCGTCTCGGTGACGGCCGGCCTGACCGGCACCGGCGGCCGCGGCCACGACCAGGCGGACGTGCGCACCGGCTCGACCTCGGCCGGCATGGCCACCAAGGCCAAACTGCCCGGCAGCGCCTTCCGGGGCGAGGCGGAGCTGCAGTTCACCATCACCCGCCGGCCGTGGGTGGGCGCCTCCGTCCACCGACGGCGCACCGCGGCGATCGGCTTCGAGACCATCGTCGAGACCGGCGAGACCGTGCCGGTCCGCCAACCCGCCGGTGGGGGAGGGAAGCCGGACGGCGCCGTCCCGGTGAAGGCCCCCGAGGCGGTCGGCGTCCCCGTCCCGCCGGAACGGGTCTGGGACGGCGGCCTGCGCGACACCGACGTGCTGCGCTGGCTCGGCGACGTCGGCGGCGTCCAGGACCTGGTGCGGCTGCGCGGCGAGGAGTACTTCGGCCGGTCGGCGTGGAAGGACCTCGCGCCGGTGGTCGGCACCGTCACCACGCACAGCCACGTCTCCGCGCTGTTCGGCACCGCCACCCAGGGCGCGGAGATCGCGGCCGGCGTCCCGACCGGGCGACTGTCGCTCGGCGGGGGCAAGGGCGTGGAGGTGGGCGTCAAGGTCGTCGCGCTCGAACACGGCGACACCGACCGGGCCGTGGAACTCAGCCCCGCCAACACGACCGCCTCCGGCACCGTCCACTCCGACCTGGCGACCGGACACGCGGGCGTCCAGGGCCAGGTGGGCGCCAAGATCACCGGGGACGCCACCCACAACCCCGCCCTCACCGCCGGAGCCCAGCGGCTGTGGCGCGAGGGCGGCAGCCGGGCCGACTCCGGACAGACCGTCTCCAACGGCAAGTTCGCCGCCCCGACGGCCCGGTACACCGGACACGCCGAGGTCGAGGTGACGTTCTTCGACGGCGACCGCAAACCGGTCACCGAGAAGGGCCTCGTCCCCTTCACCGTCGACATCCCGCTCGCCGAGACCACCACGTCCGACGTCCCCGGCGACCACTACCTCGCCTTCACCCCCGACCACCGCTCCGGCGAACTCCGCTTCGGCGCCGACGCCCGCCTCCTCGACGAGGTGCACGGCGTGCTGAACGGCGCGACGGGGGACGGAACCGGAGACGGGGGCAGGGGCGGAGCGGAGGGCGGTGGCCGTCCGTACGACCACGCCGCGAGCACACCCGCCGCCCGCGACCGGCTCACCGGCACCGTACGGCTCGGACAGGCCGTCTACGGAAGGGAGTTCACGGCGGAAACCGCCCCCGGCCGGGCCCGGATCGAGGCCACCCACCGGCTGGTCGAACTCTCCGGCGGCAGCTCCGAGAGCGCGGCCCGCCTGCTCGGCGGACTCCTCGGCACCCCTGAGGGCACACCGCTCCCCGTCGGCGAGGTCCGCAAGGCCCTCGACCACCTCCAAGCACGCGGCCCCGCCGGGAGGTTCACCCTCGACGACCTGATCGACGGCGCCCGGGAGGGCTGGCCCGCCCACCCGCCGTACGACGTCCACCGCACCACCTGGACCGACCACGGCCCCGCCAGCGAACTGCTCACCGCCGCGATGGCCACCGCCGCCGACGCCACCCTCCCGCTGCTCCCCGCCGGTGCCCCGGCCGGCAGCCGCCTGCACCTCACCGTCACCGGCGAGGGCGCCGACCTGCCCCTGAACCGGGAGTTCACCCTCGACGGCAGCGACCCGGCCGAACAGATCCGCGAACTGGAAGGCGCCACCTACCTCAAGCCGGGCAACACCCCCCGCGAGGTCACCGTCCGGCTGGCCCCCGCCGACGACTCGCCAGGAGGCGGGGCGGGCTGGGACTACCGGGTCACCGCCCGGGCCGACCGCAGCCGCGAACTGGTGCTCCGCCATCGGCGGGCGGATGAGGGAGTGCCGGTGCCCGTGTCGGCACCGGGGGCAGGGGAGCGGCAGGGCGGTGACGCGGCAATCGGTGTCACGTCAATTGATGACATGTCGATTAGTGTCGCGACATCCGGTGTCGCGACAACTGGTGACGTGACAACAGGTGTCACGACACCTAGTGACGCGACAACAGATGTCGCATCACGGAACGCCGTCGCCACCACGGCCCGGATCGCCGCGCTCGACGCCTTCGCCGCAAGCCTCGGGGCGCCGCCCGAGGCGTCCGCCTGACCAGCACGGAACCTCCGGGGCAGGTGGCCGCCGGGTCCGACGGCGGACCCGGCGGCCGCACCGGCGGACCCGGTGGTATGCACCGGATAACGACCGGATAACCTCCGTGACCGGACAAGCACCAAGATGGGGGTATACGGTGAAATTCCGGCTGCTCGGGGCGGTGGCGGCGGACGGGGCCGACGGCGAGCTCCGGCTCGGCCCGGAGAAGCGACGCAGCCTGCTCGCTCTGCTCCTGCTGCGCCGCAACCGCGCGGTCTCCGTCGCCCAGCTCACCGAGGCACTGTGGGTGGACGAACCGCCCGCCAACGCCCGCACCGTCGTGCAGAGCCACGTCTCCCGGCTGCGGGCGCTGCTGGCCGAGGGGCAGGCCGACCGGTACGGGGTCCAGCTCGCCACCGCCGGTGACGCCTACACGCTGCACCTGCCCGAGGGGCTGCTCGACGTCGAGCGGTTCGACGCGCTGGTGGCCGCCGCCCGGAGCGAGCAGCGGTCCACCGAAGTGGTCGGCGCCCTCGAGTACGCCCTCGGCCTGTGGCGCGGTCCCGCCCTCACCGGCACGGTCTCCAGCGCCCCGCTGGAGGCCTGGCGGCAGACCCTGGAGGAGAACCGGCTCACCGCCGTCGAAGCCCTCGCCGACCACCTCCAGCGGCTCGGCGAGCCCGCCCGCGCCGCCGAGCTGCTGCGCGCCGAGACGGTCGCCCACCCGCTGCGCGAGTCCCTGGTCTCGGCGCTGATGCTCGCCCTGTTCCGGGCGGGCCGGCAGTGCGACGCCATCGACTGGTACCACCGCACCCGGGAGTCCCTCGCCGACCGCCTCGGCGTCGACCCCGGCCGCGCCCTGAACGCCGCGTACGAGCGCATCCTGCGCGGGGAGGGCGCCGAGACGGTCGGCGGGGGAGGCGCAGGAGCCGAGCCCGGACCGACCGCGTCGACGGCGTCCGCCGCGTCCGGGCCCGCGTCCGCCGCGTCCGGGCCCGCGTCCGGGCCCGAGTCGAAGCCGAGCATCCCCGTGCAGCGCAGCTCCTTCCGGGCCGGCGCCTCCATGCCCACCAGTCCGCCCACCAGCCCGCCCACCCCCGCGCCCGCCGTCGGCCCCGCCTTCCAGTCGCAGCCCCGCCCGGAGCCCCAGGCGGCGCCCCGCCCGCAGGCCGCGGCCGACTACCCGCCCGTCGCCGCGGCCGCTCCGCCGTCCACCGCCGCGCAGCCGTCCGCCGGGGCGGTGGCCGTGGTCGACCTGCTGCCCCGGGCGCCGCGCGGTTTCTACGGTCGGGCGGCCGAATTCGCCGCGCTCGGAGACGCGTTGCGCACGGGGCCGGACGGGGCGATCGCGCTGGTGACCGGCCCGGCGGGGGTGGGGAAGACCGCGCTCGCCCTGCAGTGGGCGCACCGGCACGGCGGGCGCTTCCCGGACGGGGTGCTGTTCGCCGACCTGGGCGGGTTCAGCGACCGGCCGGACCGCGAAGTCGGCGACGTGCTGGCCGAGTTCCTGGTCGCACTGGGCATCGCCGACGAGGACCTGCCGCCCACCCTGGCGGGCCGGGCCGCGCTCTACCGGCGGGCCACCACCGGCCGCCGGCTGCTGGTGGTGGTCGACAACGCCCGGGAGTCCGAGCAGGTCCGGCCGCTGCTGCCGGCCGGTGCCGACTCGGCCGCGCTGGTCACCAGCCGGCACCGGATGCTGGGCCTGGTCGTCTCCGAACTCGCCCGTCCCGTCCCGCTGACGGTGCTGCGCCCGGAGGAGGCCGCGGCCCTGCTGGCGCGGGTCCTCGGTCCGGGGCGGGTCGCCGCCGAGCCGGAGGCCGCCCGCGAACTCGCCGACCTGTGCGACGGGTTGCCGCTGGCGCTGCGGGTCGCCGCCGCCAAGGCCGCCGCCGACCCGCGACGCGGCTTGGCCGACGTGGTCGACCAACTGCGGCACGAGCAGCGCCGGTTGAGTCACCTCGCGGCCGAGGAGATCAGCGTCACCAGTGCGTTGCGGCTCTCCCACGAGCAGCTGCCGCCCACCGCGGCCCGGCTGTTCCGGGCGCTGGGCCTGCACCCGGGCCCGCTGGTGGACCCGTACACCGCCGCCGCCCTCGCCGGCCTCGAACACGACGCCGCCGCCGAGGCGTTGGAGCAGCTCGCCGCCACCCACCTGGTCACCGAGACCGGCCCCGAGCAGTACACCCTGCACGACCTGGTGTGGCTGTACGCCCGCCAACTCGCCGCCGAGACCGACCGGTCCGAGCAGCGCACCGCCCGCGCCCGGCTGGCCGACCAGTACCTGTACGCCGGTCTGGCCGCCGCGCAGTGCGCCGAGCCCGGCAGCAAGCCCTGCTGCGAGCCGCCCGCCGGCAGTCACCGTCCGCGCGCCGTACCCGAGTTCACCGACGTCGAGGACGCCCTGCGGTGGATCAGCGCGCACCGCGAGACGCTCGCCGAGGTGATCGCCACGGCGAGTCCGGAACGGGCCTGGCGGCTGGTGCTCACCCAGTGGCCGCTGATCCTGCGCCGGGTCCGCGACGGCTGGGTGCCGCAGCTCCAACTCGCCCTGGAGGCGGCGATGGAGACCGACCACCTGGACGGCGAGAGCCAGGTCCGGGCGCTGCTCGGCTGGGTGCTGGTCTCCAACCGCCGCCTGCACGAGGCCGCGATCTGCCTCACCCCCGCCGCCGAGCTCGCCGCCCGGGCGGGCAACCAGGTCGGTCGGGCGATCGCCCTGATCAACCTGGCCGCCGTGCACTCCGAGCTGGCCGACCACGCCGCCGCCGGCGCGGGCCTGGCCCAGGCCCTGGAGATCGCGATGGCCGCCGACCACCCGCACACCGTCGCCCTCGCGCTGCAGCACCTCGCCCGTCACCACCTGGACGCCGGACGTCCCCGCCCGGCCCTGGACCACGCCCTGCACGGCATCGCGCTGGCCAGCGAGGACGGCCCCGCCCCGCGCCGGGTCCTGCTGCACACCACCGCCGGCGAGGCCCTCTCCGTGCTCGGCCGCCACCCCGAGGCCAGGGCCCGGCTGGGCGCGGCCCTCGCCGAGGCCGAACGGGTCGGCCACGACGAGGCCACCGCCGAGGTGCTGCGCGCCCTGGCCCGCGCCGAGGACGCCGCCGGACTCGCCGGCGCCGCCGCCGCGTACCGCCGCCGGGCCGACCTGCTCTCGCCGATCTGAGCGGGCCCGGGGCCGGGCCGGGGCCGGGCCTGGAGCCGGCCGGGGACTGGGCGGGGCCCGTCCGGCCCTCCCGGGGATCGTCGCGCACCGTGACGACGGGACGTTAACCAGGCGCAGGCGAAAGGCAAACCCGTCCCGCGAGACTGGGGGCACGGCAGTGCGTCCCGCCCGGCCGGTCCCGGTGCGCCGTCCCCCCGTGCGGCGGGGGCCGGCCGGGCGGGCGTACGGCCCCGGTGGTGGGGCGGCGCGACGGCGGGTGGGACTGCCGGGACGTCCGCCAGACGGCCCGACGGCCCGACGTGGCCGCGTCGGCCGGTCCGGGGCCGGAACGCCCGGCCGCCGGGTTCGGCGTGGGGGCCGGACCCGGCGGTGCCGCACCCGGACGCACCCGGGCGCACCCGTCGCGGACGCGCCCGCCCGGGCGCCCCGCGGGCGGCTGCCTCCGGGGGCACCGCGGCGGCCCGCGCGGGCGAACCGGAACGGGGACTCATTGACAGCGCGTCAGCACGGTCGGTCTAATGCTGCTTCCACTGAACGCGCAGCTCACCGGGGGGAAGCAGTGGGACAGTCCAGGATCGACGCAATGTTCGAGCGCGATCGGGCCGCCAGTGGCGCGGGCATCGTGCTGGAGGAGGTGTCCGGAGGCCGTGCCGTCGCGCGGATGAAGGTCACCGAGGAGATGGCCAACGCGCACGGCATCGGGCACGGCGGGTACGTGTTCCTGCTCGCCGACACCGCGTTCTCGTACGCCTGCAACAGCTACGGCCCGGTCGCGCTCGCGCAGGGCGCGCAGGTCGCCTTCCTGGCTCCGGCGCAGCTCGGCGACACCCTGGTCGCGGAGGCCGTCGAGCGGACCCTGGCGGGTCGGCAGGGGGTCTACGACGTCACGGTGCGGACGGAGGCGGGCGCGGTGGTCGCCGAGTTCCGGGGGCAGAGCGTCCTGGTCGCCGGGGTGCCGCACAGCGGCGCCGGGGTGTCGCGGAACGGCTGAGCCGCCCCGCGCGCGGCGGCGGGTCCGTCCGCCCGGGCGGCGGGTCGGGGCCCGGGCGGGCCCTCACCGGACGCCGGGTCCCGCTGTGCGGGCGGCGTAACCGCCGACCGTCCGCCCCGGAGACAGTCGCGAAATGCGCTCTTCCTACAGTCGCCACAGGCAGGTGCAGGTCGAACGGAAGGGCTCTCCCGTGGCCGGACAGGTGGCGCAGGACACAGCGGGACCGCAGCGGCCGGGGACCGAACAGGTCAGGTCGGTCTGCTCCTACTGCGGGGTGGGCTGCGGCCTGCTCCTCGACGTCGGCACCGGCCCGGACGGCCGCCGCGCCGTGCGGAAGGTCACCGGTGACCCGGAGCACCCGGCCAACCGCGGCCGGCTCTGCACCAAGGGCGCGACCACCGCGGACATGCTGGCCGCACCCGGACGCCTCTCCACCGCCCTGGTGCGCACCGTCCGGGGCGAGGACGCGGTGCCGACGCCGGTCGCCGAGGCGATCGCCGCCACCGGTCGCCGACTGCGCGCGATCGTGGACGAGCACGGGCCGGACGCGTTCGCGCTCTACGTGTCGGGGCAGATGAGCCTGGAGGCCCAGTACCTGGCGAACAAGCTCGCCAAGGGGTACGTCCGGACCAACCAGATCGAGTCGAACTCCCGCCTGTGCATGGCCAGTGCCGGAACGGGCTACAAGCTGTCGCTGGGCGCGGACGGCCCGCCCGGCTCGTACCGGGACCTCGACCTGGCGGACGTGTTCCTGGTGATCGGCTCGAACGCGGCCGACTGCCACCCGATCCTGTTCCTGCGGATGATGGACCGGGTCAAGGCGGGCGCCAAGCTGATCGTGGTCGACCCCCGGCGCACCGCGACCGCCGCCAAGGCCGACCTGTTCCTCCAGCTCAGGCCGGGCACCGACCTGGCCCTGCTGAACGGCCTGCTGCACCTGCTGCACGTGAACGGGCACACCGACCCGGAGTTCATCGAGCGGCACACCGAGGGCTGGGCCGCGATGCCCGACCTCCTCGCCGACTACCCGCCGCACAGGGTCGCCGAACTCACCGGCCTGGCCGAGGCGGACATCCGCCGGGCCGCCGAACTGATCGGCGAGGCCGGGGAGTTCACCAGCCTGTGGACGATGGGGCTGAACCAGTCCACGCACGGCACCTGGAACACCAACGCGCTGGTCAACCTGCACCTCGCCACCGGCACCATCTGCCGCCCCGGCAGCGGACCCTTCTCGCTGACCGGCCAGCCCAACGCGATGGGCGGCCGCGAGATGGGCTACATGGGACCCGGGCTGCCCGGCCAGCGCTCCGTGCTCGCCGACGCCGACCGGGAGTTCACCGAGCGGCTGTGGAACCTGCCGCCCGGCACCCTGCGCGCCGACGGGGTCGGCAAGGGCACCGTGGAGATGTTCCGGAAGATGGCCGACGGCGAGATCAGGGCCTGCTGGATCATCTGCACCAACCCGGTCGCCTCGGTCGGCAACCGGCGAACCGTCATCGAAGGCCTGGAGAAGGCCGAACTCGTGATCACCCAGGACGTGTTCGCCGACACCGAGACCAACGCCTACGCCGACGTGGTGCTGCCCGCCGCGCTGTGGACCGAGACCGAGGGCGTGCTGATCAACAGCGAGCGCAACCTCACCCTGGCCCGGCCGGCCGCCGACGCCCCCGGCGAAGCGCTGCCCGACTGGCGGATCATCGCCGAAGTCGCCCGCGCCATGGGCTATTCGGAGGGATTCGAGTTCACCGACGCCGAGCAGGTCTTCGAGGAGCTCAAGCAGGCCCACAACCCCGCCACCGGCTGGGACCTGCGCGGCGCGACCTACCCGCGGCTGCGCGACACCCCCGTGCAGTGGCCCGCCGCCGACCCGGACGGGCCCGACCGCAACCCGATCCGCTACCTGCTCCCCGACGGCACCCCCCGCTTCCCCACCCCCAGCGGCCGGGCCGCCTTCCATCCACGCCCGCACCTCGACCCGGCCGAACTCCCGGACGACGACTACCCGTTCGTCCTGAACACCGGCCGCCTGCCGCACCAGTGGCACACCCTCACCAAGACCGCCAAGGTCGCCAGACTGGCCAAGCTCGACCCGTCCCCGTTCGTCGAGATCCACCCCGAGGACGCCGCCGCGCTCGGCGTCGGCGAGGGCGACGGCGTCGAGGTCTCCTCCCGGCGCGGCCGGGCCGTGCTGCCCGCCAAGGTCACCGACCGGGTGCAGCGCGGGAGTTGCTTCGCGCCGTTCCACTGGAACGACCTGTTCGGCGAGTACCTGTCGGTCAACGCCGTCACCTCCGACGCCGTCGACCCGCTCTCCTTCCAACCCGAACTCAAGTACTGCGCGGTCGCGTTGGCCAAGGTCCCGACGCCGACCGCCACCGCTCCGGCCTCCGCTCCCGTCCCCGCCCTCGTCGACGCCACCGCCGCTCTCGAACCGTCCGCTCCCGCGCCGTCCGCCGGTTCGGTGTTCGGGCTGGACGCCGCGCCGCCGCCGGTCCTCACCGAGGGCGAACGCCGCTACCTGGCCGGGTTCCTGGCCGCGATCCCGACCGGTCGGCCCGGAGTGCCGGTGCTGCCCGCCGACGCCCCGTTCGACCCGGGGCACGCCCAGTGGGTCAACGGCGCCCTGGCCGGACTGTACTCGCGCACCGCCGCACCGGAACCGGCCGCGCCGCAGGCGCCGACCCGCCAACTCATCGTGCTGTGGGCCTCGCAGACCGGCACCGCCGAGGAGTACGCCACCACCGCCGTCGCCCGGCTCGCCGCCGGCGGCCACCCCGCCGCGCTGCACGCGATGGCCGACACCGACCCGGCCGCCCTCCCCGGCGACGCCGACCTGCTGCTCATCACCTCCACCTACGGCGACGGCGACGCCCCCGACAACGGCGCCGGGTTCTGGGACGCGCTCACCACCGCCGGACCCGGCCGGCTCGACGGCCGCCGCTACGCCGTCCTCGCCTTCGGTGACTCCACCTACCAGGACTTCTGCGGCCACGGCCGCCGCCTGGACACCCGCCTCGCCGAACTCGGCGCCCGCCGCCTCGCCCCCCGCGCCGACTGCGAACCCGACTACGAGAGCACCGCCGACAGCTGGCTCGACAGCGTCCTGTCCGCCCTCGCCCGGGACACCGCGCCGCCGCCCCCGCCCACCGCCGCTCCCACCCCGGCGCGCCGCACCGCCGCCCCCGCCCGCCTGGTCGGCAACCGCCTGCTCTCCGGCGCCGGTTCGGGCAAGGAAGTGCGCCGCTTCACCTTCGACACCGGCGACCTCGGCCTCCCGCTCGACTACACGGTCGGCGACGCGCTCGCCGTCCACCCCGTCAACTCGCCCGCCCTGGTGGACGAATGGCTCTCCGTCACCGGCCTGGCCGGCGACCAGGCCGTCACCCTCCCCGGCCACGGCGACCTGCCGCTGCGCGAAGCACTCGCCCGGCACCTCGACATCACCAGGGTCAGCCCCAAGCTGCTCCGCTTCACCGCCGAACGCACCCGCGACGACCGCGAGTTGCGCGCCCTGCTGCGCGCCGACAACACCGACGCGCTGGCCCGCTGGACCTGGGGCCGCCAAGCCGTCGACGTGGCGGCCGAGTTCGCCGTCCGGGCCGGCGCCCAGGACTGGGTCGACGTGTTCGGCAGGCTCCAGCCCCGCCAGTACTCGATCTGCTCCAGCCCGCTCACCGATCCCCGCCTGGTCTCGCTCACCGTCTCCGTGGTGCGCTGGGACAACCTCAAGGGCCAGCCCCGGGGCGGCGTCTGCTCCACCCACCTCGCCGACGCCGAACCCGGCGCGAGCGTCCCCGTCCACCTCCAGCGCGCCCCGCACTTCCGCCCGCCCGCCGACCCCGCCACCCCCATGATCATGGTCGGCCCCGGCACCGGCGTCGCCCCCTTCCTCGGCTTCCTGGACGACCGCCGCGCCCGCGGCCACCGGGCCCCCAACTGGCTGTTCTTCGGCGAACAGCACCAGGCCACCGACTTCTACTACCGCGAGGAACTCACCGCCCACCTCGCCGACGGCACCCTGACCCGCCTCGACACCGCCTTCTCCCGCGACCAGCGCGCCAAGGTCTACGTCCAGGACCGGATGCGCGAACACGGCCACCACCTGTGGTCCTGGCTCCAGGACGGCGCCCACTTCTACGTCTGCGGCGACGCCTCCCGGATGGCCAAGGACGTCGACCAGGCCCTGCGCGACATCGCCGCCACCCACGGCAACCTCGCCCCCGACGACGCCGCCGCCTACGTCAAGTCCCTCGCCGCCGAGAAGCGCTACGTCCGCGACGTCTACTGACCGAACTCGCCGCTGAGGCATTTGAACGCGTTCAGAGTTGCGGTAGCGTACTGGTCATGCGCCACCGAACTGTGGCGTTCGTCCAGGTATGCCCGCATGCCGCGGTCGCGGCGGGGCACAGCACAGGCACGAGAGCGGGGGCGGAGCCATGCCCGGAGACGGATTCGGCGAGTGGGTGGCGGAGTTCGAGGCGGAGCGGGAGCGGCGGGAGCGGACCGCGGAGCCGCAGTGGGGGCGCGGGGCCGAACTGTCCGCGGCGGTGGCGCGGAGCCTGCAGAAGTTCCAGGTGGGAGAGGACGGCGACGGGGCCAACCTGCGGGCCAAGGCCGACCGGGCGGGGGACGGGGCGTACTCGGCGGCGGTGCGGCTGTTCGTCGACGAGGAACGCAACCACGCCCGGCTGCTCGCCGAGCTGCTGGCCGCCGCCGGGGTGCCGCTGCTGGACGGCCACTGGAGCGACGGGATCTTCGTCCGGGTGCGCCGACTGCTCGGCCTGCGCACCGAGTTGATGATCCTGATGGTCGCCGAACTGGTGGCCGTCGAGTACTACCGCAGCGTGCGGGACGGGCTCGCGGACCCGCTGACCCGCGAGGTCACCGACCGGATCCTGCGCGACGAGCGGCGCCACATCCCGTTCCACGTCCAGCGGTTGCGGCAGTCGTTCAACGAACTCGCGCCGTCGGGAAGGTCGTTCGCGCACCTGGCCTGGCTGCTGCTGGCCCTCGCGGGCGCGCTCTTCGTCGCCGTCGACCACGGCCCCGCCCTGCACGCCGTCGGAGCCTCCCGGGGCCGCTTCCTGCTCGCCGTGGCCCGCCACGCCCGGGCCGTCGGCACCGCGATGACGGCCCGGGAGGGGCGGACGGTGGCGGATCCGCTGGTGGGGTAGCGCGGGGTGGCTCGGGGCGGGGCGGGGGGCGGGGCGGGGCGCGCTCCTCCGCCCCGGGCGACTACTCGCCGGTGCTGCCGTCGATGCGCTCGCGGAGCAGGTCGGCGTGGCCGTTGTGGCGGGCGTACTCCTCGATCAGGTGGGTGACGACGTAGCGGAGGGTGAAGACCTCGTCGCGCCGGTGGAACGGGGTGTCGAGGGAGTCGGCGTCGTTGACGGTCGCCCGGGAGCGGGCGCACTCCTCGTGCCAGATGCGGAAGGCCTCGTCCGGGTCGGCGGCGGAGGCCTCGAAGGCGGAGTCGTCCGGCCAGTGGGCGGGGGCGCCGTCGCCGTTCACGACGTTGCGGAACCAGCTCCGCTCGACCTCGGCCAGGTGGCGGACGAGGCCGAGCAGCGAGAGCTCGGAGGGCGGCACGGCGCGCAGGCGGAGCTGGTCGGCGGTCAGGCCGGCGCACTTCACGGCCAGGGTCTCGCGCTGGTACTGGAGGAACTGGGTCAGGGAGGTCCGGTCGTCCGCCACCTGGGAGGGGGCGGTGCGCTGATGATCGCTCATCCGGCCATCATCCCGGTCCGGCCCCCCGCCCGGTAGGCGTTTTCCCGCCCGGGGCGCCCCGGACCTCCCGGTCCCGGTCCGGTCCCGGTCCGGTCTCGGTCAGTGCGCGGGGCGCTCGTCGACGACCTGGCGGAGCTTGCCGGTGCGGGGGTTGGTGACGAGTTCGGAGCGCGGCACCCACTCCACCTGCAGCGGGTGGATCGCGCCGATCGCCGCCTCGGAGACGTACGCGGGCCGGGCGGCCAGCACGGCGTCGCGCAGCGCCTCGGTGAGTTCGGCGGGCGGCGGGGCGGTGGTGGTGTGGCCGAGCCGGATGATCAGGCCGTCGCGGTTCTCCCAGCGGCGCTGGACGAGCTGCATGCCGGTGATGTGGTGCCCGGGGTCGTGGGCGAGCAGCACGTCGCGGACGTCCTCGGTCGGCATGTTGACGATGCCGACCCGGGCGCCCTCGGTGGAGCGGCCGAGCAGCCGGAAGGTGCCGAGGGCGTGGTCGGTCCACTCGGCGCGGTCGCCCGCCGGGTAGCGCAGGATCGGCACCAGGGTGCGGAACAGGTTGGTGACCACGACCCGGCCGGGGACGCCGGGTTCGGTGATCGGCTCGCCGGTCGCGTCGTCGACGAGTTCGACCACCGTGCGGTTCGGGAAGGCCCGGTGGACCCGCAGGTCGTCCCCGGCGGGCACCGGCGCGGCCACCAGTCCGGCGTCCACCGAGGCGTAGCCGATCGAGGACAGCGCGGCGTTGGGGAAGGCCGAACGCAGCAGCGGGCGGAGGTCGTTGAAGAGGATGTCGCCGCCGAACAGGATCAGTTGGACCTGCGGGGCGGGCCGGTCCTGCTTGAGCAGGGTCTCGGCGACGGCGGACAGCTTCATCGGCTCGCCGGCCAGCACGTCGACGCCGAAGGAGTGGATCAGGTCGGCGACGTACTCGTCCGGCGCGGTGGCCACCGGCAGCCGGACGTTGTCGATCGGCGCGTGGTGCAGGGCGCCCTCGATGAACAGGAAGCCGCTGTAGAACTCGCCGGCCCGGAACAGGTTGGCGACCTTCTGCCCGGGCTTGAGCCCGGCGTCGACCAGGCCGGCGCCGAACGCGCTGACCGAGTCGAAGTGTTCGGAGCGCGTCCACGGCGAGAACTTCGGGGCGCCGGTGGTGCCACCGGACTTGTAGACGGCGGCGTCGGTCAGCGGTCCGGTCAGCAGGCGGTTGTCGGGCCAGCGGTTGGCCGACCAGAACGCGACGTGGTCGATCACGGGCAGCTGGGTGAGCGAGCTGACCCGGGCGGGCACCTCGCGGTACAGCTCGGCGTAGAACGGCGAGTTGCGCCGGGCGTGGTCGACCAGGGCCTGAAGCGGCAGAGCGGGCATGGTGGTTGGCTCCTAGGGAGGGAAGGGGGCTACGGGGCGAGGCCGATCCAGTCGCGGGCGAGCCGCTGCACGGTGGCGCCGTCCCGGTCGGCGAGCTTGGCGTCCAGGTAGGCCGCCGCCCACGGGCCGGTGGGGATCCGGAACGCCGGCCGCTCCTCGGCCAGGGCCCGCAGCACCGCCTCGGCGACCTCCGAGGCGGGCTGCCCGGCGCCCGCCCAGTGCGCGCCGATCCGGGCGCCGTACGCGGCGAAGGTCTCCGCGTACGGGCCCGAAGCGGCTTGCACGGTACGGCGGTTGACGTCCGGGAAGATGCCGAAGCGGGTGTCCGGGACGTAGCCCGGCACCAGGACCGACACCCGTACGCCGTGCGCGGCGGCGACCGGGGCGAGCGCCTCCATGAAGCCCTCCACGGCGAACTTGGCCGCGCAGTACGCCTCGTTGAAGGGCTGGCCGACCACGCCGTGCACGCTGCCGATGGTCAGCAGCCGCCCGCCCGCGGCGCGCAGCAGCGGCATCGCGGCGCGCGAGACCGCGACGGTGCCGAAGAAGTTGACCTCCAGGTTGGCGCGCAGCGCCTTGGAGGTGGACATCTCCAGGGTCGGGTCGAAGTTGGAGATCCCGGCGTTGTTGACCAGCGCGTCCAACCGGTCCAGTCCGGCGAAGCAGTCGGCGACGGAGTCCTCGTCGGTGACGTCCAGTCGGCGCACCTCGGCGTCGGGCGCGGCCGCCCGCAGCGCGTCGGCCCGCGCCGGGTCGCGGACGGTGGCGATCACCGACCAGCCGTCCCGGCTCGCCGCCGCCGCGGTGGCCAGCCCGATGCCGGACGAGCAGCCGGTGATCAGCAGTACCTGACGGTCCGTCATTTCGCCGCCTCCGCAGGTCGGGTGGGAGCGGGCGGTGCGTCGGCCGGGTCGACGAGGTCGACGGCCTTCGGCAGGTCGGCGTCCATCCGGGCCTGCACGCCGAGCGCGGGCAGGAAGGAGCAGGCGGCGAGCAGGGTGCCGCCGACCATGGTCCAGCGGGCCGCGGCCAGGACGCCGAGCGGGCCGGTGAGCAGGGAGACGGCGAGGCCGCCGGCCAGCGCGGCGAGCGGGATGACGCCCCAGGTGGCGGTGCGGAACGCGGCGTGCATGACGCCCTGGTGCCGCGCGGACATCCGGGACTGCCGGATGGGCGCCGAGCACACGTTGATGCACGACATGAAGAAGCCGTAGCAGCCCATGGTGACCGCGATGACCGGCCCGGCGGGGAGCGCGGGCGCGGCCAGCACGCCCAGGCCGACCAGGCAGTGCAGCAGCAGCGCCCAGGCCAGCGTCCGCCCGAGGCCCAGGCGTTCGCTGATCTTCGGGGCGACCAGCGCGCCCAGCAGCGCGCCGACCGCGCCCGCGGACATCGCGGCGCCGTACACGGCGACGGTGACGCCCAGGCCCCGGTAGGCGAGCACCGGCATGACGGTGACGAACACCGGGCCGCCGGAGTTCAGCGTGACGGCGGCCAGCACCACCCGGCGCAGCACCGGGTCCTGCCAGTTCAGCCGGAAGCCGAGGGTGAGCCGCTGCCACACCGAGCCCTCGGCGACGGTGGGCCGGCCCCACGGCCGCATCCAGCGGAAGCAGGCCGCCGAGACCAGGTAGCTGGCCGCGTCGACCAGCAGCGAGGCCGCGCCGAGCGCGCCGTACAGCGCGGCCGCGATCGACGGGCCGGAGACCTCGGCGACCGAACCGCTGCCCTCCAGGCGGGAGTAGGCGCGCACCAGGTGCGGCTGCTCGACCACCGCCGGGACGGCCACCAGGTAGCCGACGTTGAAGAAGATCGTCGCCCCGGAGACCGCCGCCACGCAGCAGAACAGCAGCGGCGTGGAGAGGAAGTCCAGCCAGTGCGCGACCGGGATCACCGCGACCGCGACCAGCCGCACCAGGTCGCAGGCGATCAGGGTGCGCCGCTTGTCCCAGCGGTCCACCAGGACGCCCGCCACCGGGCCGAGCAGCGGGATGCCCAGGTACTGGGCCATCGCGACGATACCGACCTGGAACGCCGAGGCGTGCAGCACGAAGATCATCAGGGTCGGCACGACGAACACCGTCACCCGGTCGCCGACGTTGGAGACCGACTTGCCGACCCAGAACAGGTTGAAGCCCCGGCCCAGTTGCTCGGGCTTGCCCAGTCTCACGCTTCCTCCCGGACCGCGAACCCGGCGGTCTTCCCGGTCCGCTCGTTGCTGACCAGCGCGTCCACCACCCGGACCCGCACCTGCTCCGGGTCGTGGACGAAGGCCGTGCTCAGGGTGAAGGTGCCGGCCAGCAGTTCGCGCCGCAGCGCCTCGGCCGCGTCGGCCGGCAGCTCGCCGAGCACCAGGACGTCCACCGACTGCGCCCGGCCGCCCCGTTCGGTGACCAGCACCTGGGCGCGGCTGACGCCCGGCTCGCGCTCCACCCGGGCCAGCAGCTCGTCCACGTGCAGGCCCAGGCCGCGGACCTGCACCACGTTGTCGCGGCGCCCCAGCACCCGCATCGCCGGGCCCGGCCGGCCGCACGGGCAGGACGTCAACTCGCCCGCGTCGCCGGTGCGGTAGCGCAGCACCGGGTTCAGCATCGCCGGGTCCAGCGAGGTGAAGTCCAGCAGTCCGCCGTCGCCGACGTGCACCAGCTGGTGCGGGAACGGGTGGAAGGTGTCGGCCGGACAGTCCGGCGCGTTGGAGCCCACCACCCAGGTCTCGGTGGAACCGAACATGCCGTGCCGGCGGGCCTTCGGCGCGACCGCCGCCAAGTCCTCCTCCAGCTGCGGCTGCCAGGCCTCGCCCAGCCACAGCACCTTGCGCAGCGACGGCAGTTCGATCCCGGCCGCGCGGGCGTGCGCGAACCACAGCCGCAGCACGCTGGGCGTGCCGCCGATCGCGGTGACCTTCCGGTCGGCCAGGAAGCCCAGCCACTGCGGGTACTCCTCGGCGGTCACCGACCCGAGCGCGATCACCCGGCAGCCCGACAGGTCGGCCAGGCCCGCCGCCAGGAAGTGCGCGCCCCACATCCGGCCCGCGCCCCAGGCGTTGACGAACACGTCGTCCCGGTCCAGCGGCCGCCAGTGCTCGAACACCTTCGCCATGTAGAACCCGGTCGGCGCGTACCCGACCTTCGGCGCGCCGGTCGAACCGCCGCTCTGGAACAGCCAGGTCGCGCCCTGCTCGGCGACCGGCTCCAGGTGCGCCAGCGCCGTGTTCAGGTCGTCCTTCGCCAGCGGCGGCAGCGCGGCCAGCTCCGCCAGCGAGGACGGCGCGCGGAACGCGTCGTACCGGCCCTCGAACTCCGGCACGCCGCGCAGCAGTTCGAGCGTCCGGCGGGCCACCGCCAGGCCGTCCGCCGCCTGCTCCTCGGTCAGCGAGAAGGTCATCGTCCGGCACCCCCGCCCACTCCGTCCGCGGCACCGGCGAGGAAGGCCGCGTGCGCGTCCCGGTAGGCGGCGAACCGGGCCCGGGTGACGTCCCGCTGGACCGGCCGCTCCGGGTCGTCCAGGTCCGGGGCGATCACCCCGTCCGGCTCCAACTCGGAGAACCAGAAGCGCTCGCCGTCGTGCAGGAAGTCCACGCAGAAGAACGGGATCGGCAGCTTCTTCGCGAAGTACGCCGTGGCGTCGACGAGTTCCGGCGGCACCTCGCAGAACTCCATCGACCCGCCGCGGCTCGCGTTCGCCACCGGCGACCCCGCCTCCGGGGTGCGCCGCAGCGCCGCGTACGGCCGCCCGTCCACCACGTACACCCGGTAGTCCACCGTGCCGTCGCCCAGGTACGGCTGCGCCACCAGCACGGTGTCGCCGCCCTGCGCCAGGCTGGCCAGGCCGCGCACGTCCTCCCGGGAGCGGGCCAGGCAGATCCCGCCGCCGCCGCACCAGCCGGACGGCTTCACGATCGCCGGGAAGGTCAGGCCGTCCAGCGCCGCCTCGTACTGGTGCTTGGAGACGTCCCGCCCCGAGCCGATCCGCACCGACGGGACGGGCGGCACCGGCGAGTCCGCCAGGAACAGCACCGTCGCCAGCTTGTCGTTGCCCAGCAGCGACACCTGCGCCGGGAACGGCAGGTAGAACCCGGCCTGCTCCAGCACCGTGCACAGCGTCAACTGGTTGAACACGTCCATCGACTGGTACGGCAGCGAGTACAGCGCCGTGATGAACAGCGTGTCCTCGGGCGTCACCCGCTCGCCGTCCACGTACACCCGCGGCCGGCCCGGGTCGGTGCCGTCCACCGTCACCGCCTCCGGGGCGTGCATCGTCCACGCCATGCCCAGCTCGGCGGCGATCTCCGCGTACATGTCCCAGAAGTAGTGCTTCCACATCGCCCCGGACCGGCTCGACTCCCGGTCGGGGAAGATCCAGCACATCCGGCGCAACGGCGCCCGCTGCTCGCTCATTCGCTCTCCTCCAGCTCACTCAAGTCGAACTCCCGGCCGGGCGAAGCCCGTTCGGCCCACCAGGCGCGCCCCTCCGGCGGCAGCGTGTCCACCGGGTCGACGTACGGGTACCGACGGCCCAGCCCGTCCTCCCCGCGCGGCACCTCACCGAGGCCGTCGCGCAGTTCCAGTCCGGTGCGGTAGTTCTTGGTCCAGTACGAGATGCCGCGGACCCGGTCGTAGCCCACCGCCTGGTGCACCCAGCGCTTGCCGACGTGCGGCACGTCCGCCACCAGCCGGGGCGTCGCGTAGCCCGGCAGGTAGCCGAGGATCGCCTCCTGCAGCCGCTGCGCCTCGGCCAGCGGCAGCCGCCAGTGCTCGGCGTTCGGGATCACGTCGCACAGGTAGAAGTAGTACGGCAGGATGTTCGCCTCGCCCTGCAGGGCGAAGCACAGGTCGAGCAGCGCCGCCGGCGTCGCGTTCACGCCGCGCATCAGCACGCCCTGGTTGCGCACGTCCCGGACGCCCGCGTCCAGCAGCCCGCGGGCCGCCTCCGCGACCAGCGGGGTGATCGACGCCGCGTGGTTGGCGTGGGTGTGCACCGCGAGGTTGACCGAGCGCCGGGCCGCCAGCCGGGCCACCCGCTCCACCCCGGCCAGCACCTTCGGCTGGAGCCAGTGCTGCGGCAGCCCGACCACCGACTTGCTGGCCAGCCGGATGTCCCGCACCGAGCCCAGCTCCAACAGCCGCAGCAGGAACGACTCCAGGCGCGGCCACGGCACGTTCGCCAGGTCGCCGCCCGACACCACCACGTCCCGCACCGACGGGGTGCGCTTCAGGTAGTCGAGCATCTGCTCCTCGCGGTCCGCCGGACGCAGCACCAGCCGCGCCTTGGCGACCTGCGGGGTCGACCGGCCCACCAGGTCCATCCGGGTGCAGTGCCCGCAGTACTGCGGGCAGGTCGACAGCAACTCGGCCAGCACCTTGGTCGGGTAGCGGTGGGTCAGCCCCTCCACCACCCACATCTGCGCCTCGTGCAGCGAGTCCCGGGCCGCCAGCGGATGGCTCGGCCAGGACGGGTGCCGGTCCGCGCGCACCGGCAGCATGTAGCGCCGCACCGGATCGGCCAGGAACGCCTCGGTGAACGCGGCCGGCGTCAACTCCGCACCCGCCGCCATGGTGTTCAGCATCTGCGGCGGCACCAGCACCGACATGGTCGCGAAATCCCGCTGGTCGGCCGCCAGTTCGTCGTAGAACCGGTCGGTCAGCAGCGAACCGAACACCTGTCGCAACTGCCGCTCGCCCTGCACGCAGTGCGCCCGCTGCCACTGCGCGTCCCGCCACTGCTCCGCCGTCACCCCCCGCCAGCCCGGCAGCCGCCGCCAGTCCGGCTCCACCAGCGGCCGCCGCACGTACTGGTACGGCTGCGCCTGACGCTCCATCAGACAGCCGATCTGGCGAGCAGGTCGGCGTGCCGGGTGCGCAGCTCGCGCTTCAGCACCTTGCCGGTCGGGCCGAGCGGGAAGTCCCCGTCGGCGCGGGCCACCCGCAGCGCCGCCAGCTCGGCCAGCCCGGCCCGGCCGAGTTCGGCGTTGGCCGCCTTCAGCAACCCCTCCTCGTCCAGGGCCTCCGCGCCCTCCTGGAGCTGCACCACGGCGATCGGCCGCTGTCCGCCGTCCGGGTGCGGGACGCCCACCACCGAGCAGTCCCGGACCAGTTCGGCGCAGTCGGCGAGCAGCACCTCCTCCAGCGGCAGGCTGTACACCGGCCCGTCCAGGGTGTCGATCACGTCCACCGTCCGGTCCAGGTGGAAGAAGCGGCCCGCCGCGTCCCGGTAGGCCACGTCACCGGTCAGCCAGTACCCGGAGAGGTGGAAACTCGCGGTCAGCCGCTCGTTGTTCCAGTAGCCGGGCGTGATCGAGGGCGCCCGCACCGCCAGCAACCCGGGCGTCCCGTCCGGCAGTTCGTTGCCGTCCTCGTCCAGCACGGTGGCGTGCTCGACCACCTCGGACGGCTTGCCCACGCAGCGGTCGGCACGCTCCGTCTCCGGCGAGGTGACCTGGCCGAACAGCGCCATGCCCATCTCGGAGGAGCCCAGGCCGTCCACGAACTGCGAACCCGGCAGCGCGGCCTGCTCGGCCTTCTCCCGCGGCAGCAGCCACGGCCTGACCAACCCGGCCGGCCGCTCGCCCAGTCGCACCAGCCGCCGGACGTGCCCGTAGTGCGCGCTGTCACCGGTGTTGAACCAGGAGTGCACCTTGGCCGCGCCCGCCACCGGCAGCTCGCCGGTGGCCAACTCGACGAAGGTGCGCGGGAAGGAGGCCACCATGGTCGGCTGGAACGCCTCCATCACCGGCTCCACCACCGCGCGCCGCCAACCGCCCATCACCACGGTCGGCAGACCCAGCAGCGTCGCGGTCAGGAAGTAGCTCAGGCCGCCCGCGTGGGTGTGCGGCATCAGCGACATCAGCCGGTCGGACGGCTCGGCCGGGAAGCGCGTCATCCGCGGCTGCTTGCCCTCCCAGAACTGCCGGTGCGCCAGGATCGTCGACTTCGGGGTGCCCGTCGTCCCCGAGGAGTGGATCAGCGCCACCACGTCCTCGGCCGCGTGCCGGTACGGGTACTGCTCGGGCAGCGGCGCGGCCGCCGCGTCGAAGGCCTGCACCTCGGCGGTCAGCGCCAGGAACCGGGGCCGGCGGCGCGGGTCCTGCCGGTACGCCGAGGCCAGCCGGGTGGTGTCGTCCGCGACCACCCCGACCACGCCGACGTGGTCCAGGTAGCGCACCATCACGTCCGACCGCATCGCGTCGTTGACCAGCGCCGGGACGGCCCCCAGCGCGGTCAGCGCGAAGAAGTGCAGCAGCGGCTCCAGCCCCTCCGCGACCACCACGCCCACCGGGTCGCCCGGCCGCACGCCCATCGCGTGGTACCAGGCCGCGTACCGGTCGCGCAGCGCCGCCAGGTCCAGCAGGCTGTGCCCGACCAGCACCACCTCGCCGCGGTGGTCGAGCCGGTGGCCGAACGCGTACGGCACCGCCCGGTTCGGGTTCGCCTCGATCGCCCGGTCTAGGAAGTTCCCCGCCCCCAGGGTCGGGTCGGCCGCGAACCGCTCCCGGACGGACAGCGGGGCGATCGGTGTCGGGGCGGTGGGTGTCTGGTCGCTCATGGCGGTCTCCAAGCAGGACTCGTCGCCGACGCGCGCCCTCGTGGGACGCGCACCGGGCCAGGGGAAAGGCCCAACGGGATGGGCGGAGAACGGATCTGACGGTGCGTCAGATCCGCTGCCGTGCGGGTCGGACGGGATGGCTCAGCGTGATCCGGGTGGTGCGGGGTGATCCGGGGTGATCCGGGGTGGTCCGGGGTGGTGCGGGCGCAGGGGAAGGCCGGTCAGCCGGTCAGCCGGCCAGCAGGTCGGCGGCCGCGCGCCGGCCGGAGCGGATCGCGCCTTCCAGCAGGCCGAAGAACTCGGTGCTGGTCTCGGTGCCCGCGAACCGCACCCGGCCGTGCGGGGCGGTCAGCGTCGGACCGAGCGCCGACCAGTCGCCCGGGCCGAACAGCGCGGCGTAACAGCCCCTGCTCCACGGCTCGTTGACCCAGTCGGTGACGTGGAAGCCGATCGGTTCGGGCAGCATCGGGAACAGCCGCCGGGCCTGCCCGACCGCCGCCGCCCGCTGCTCGTCCGGCGACAGGGCGGCGAAGCGGTGCGCCTCCGCGCCGGTGACGAAGCCGGTCAGCACGCCGGGGGAGCCCTCCGGCGGGGTGTCGTCCACGGTCGACAGCAGCGGGCCCGCCGCGTTCACCGACCAGCCGGACAGGCCGTGCTCCCGCCACACCGGCTCCGGGAAGACCAGGTTCAGCTTCACCGCGCAGCCCCGGCCGGTCCGCGAGGCGGCCCGCCGCACCGGCAGCTCCGGCCGGTACTCGATCGCGTCCGCGAGCAGCGGAGGCACCGCCACCACGGCCGCCTCCGCCGGGTAACTGCCCTGCGTGGTGCGGACGGTGACCCCGGCGTCGGACTGCTCGACGGACAGCACCGGCTCGGCGGTGCGCAGCACCCCGCCGGCGTCCAGCAGCCGCCGGGCCAGCCGCTCGCACAGCCGGTGCGCGCCGCCCGCCACCCGGTCCTGCTGCGCGCCGCCCGCGAAGGCGTTCAGGTAGCGCAGGCCGCCGCCCGAGCGCAGGTAGAAGGCCATGTGCAGGACCGACACCTTCGCCGGGTCGGCCGCCATCATCTCGCCCAGGAACAACGGGAAGAACAACCGGGCGTCCGGGTGGGCGAGTTGCTGCTCCGCCCAGTCGGCGGCGGTCAGCGCGTCCAGCCGTTCGGCGTCCGGCGTCAGCCAGGGCGCGTCCGGGCGGACGGCCGCCGCCAGCTCCTCCAACCGCTCGAACAGGTCGCCCAGCGCGACCGCGTTCAGTGGCGGGAAACGGCCGTCGACGGTGTTGGTGGCCGCGGCGGCGGGCCCGTCGGTGCCCAGCGCGAACCGGCTGGCGCCCCGCATGTCCGTCGGCGCGGTCTTCAGGTCGCAGGCCGCCAGCAGCGCGTGCAGCTCGGTGTGCCGGTCGCCCAGGTACGCGGCGCCCGCGTCGATCCATCGGCCCGGCGCTACCTCGATGCCCAGTGCCCGGCCGCCGACCCGCTCCCGGGCCTCCAGCACCGTCACCCGGACCCCCCGCTCGGCCAGCTCCACGGCGGCCGTCAGGCCGGCCAGGCCCGCGCCGACCACCACGACCGCACGCGGGACGCCGGGGGAGCCGGGGGAGCCGGGCACGCCGGGTGAGAGCGCGGCGGCGCTCACCGGGCGGCCGAGACGGTGGCGGTGTCGGCCGCGACGGTGTCGGCCGCGAGGATGGCGGTGGCGACGCGCGCGGCGAGGCCCGCCGGGGTCGGGTCGACGAGGAAGTCCTCGAAGGTCAGTTCGACGCCGTGGGCGCGCGCGACCGCGCTCAGCACCCGGGTGGCGACCAGCGAATCCCCGCCCAGCAGGAAGAAGTTGCCGTCCGCGGGCACCTCCGCCAGCTCCAGTACGCGGCGGAACACCGAGGTCAGCGAGTCGAGCAGCGCGGGGTCGGCGCTGGCGGGCGTGGCGGCGGGCATGGCGGCGGGCGTGTCGAGGCTCATCAGGGGTCTCCTTCGACCGGTGCGGGGTGCGCGTGGTCCGGTGGTGCCAGCGGTGCGTGGTGCGCGGTGCTGTGCGTGGACGGTCGTGCGGGGTGCTGCGGCGCGAGGTGCGGCGACGCGAGGTGCGGTGACGCGGGATGGTGCGGGGTGGTGCGGCGACGCGAGGTGCGGTGGCGCGGGATGGTGCGGGGTGGTGCGCGGTGCGGGAGGGGAGGGCTCAGGCGTGGGCGGGGGCGCCGCCGTGCAGGAGGTGCGAGGCGGCGCGGTCGATCTTGCCGCCGGCGGTGCGGGCCAGCTCCGGGACGACGGTCAGCCGGCTCGGGACGAGGTGGGCGGGCAGCGACTCGCGCAGGTGGCGCAGCAGCTCCTCGGCGGTCGGCGGCGCCGGGTCGGCCCCGCGGTCGGTCCCGCCGGTGCGCGGGACGACGTAGGCGACCAGGGCGGTGCGCCCGGCCAGGGTGGTCGCGGTGACCGCCGCCAGCCCCACCCGGGGGTGGGCGCCCAGCGCGGTCTCGACCTCGCCCGGGTCGACCCGGATGCCGCGGATCTTGACCTCGTGGTCGATCCGCCCCCGGTGGGTCAGCACCCCGTCCGCCGCCCGGGAGACCCGGTCGCCGGTGCGGAACCAGCGCCGGCCGGCCCGTTCGACGAACCGTTCGGCGGTGACCTCCGGCAGGCCGGGGTAGCCGGCCGCGAGCGCGGCGCCGCCGATCAGCAACTCGTCCTCGGGGCCGATCAGTTCCTCCACGTGCGGCAGGGCGCGGCCGATCGGCGCGCGGGTGGCCGCGTCCCACGGGCGGCCCGGCTCCGGGGTGTCGGGGCCGAGCAGGTCCACCGCGTGGGTGATCAGGGTGGTCTCGGTGCAGCCGTAGGTGTTCAGCAGCCGGATCCGGGCGCTGTCCGGCAGTCGGCTCCAGTCCGCCAGCCGGGCCGGGTCGGCGGCCTCGCCGCCGATCACCACCAGCCTCACGCAGGCAGGCAGTTCGGCGTCCGGTCCGTCCTCGGTGAGGTGCAGCACCAGTTCGTGCCAGAACGCGGTGGGCAGGTCGAGCACGGTGATGCCGCGCCGCTCCACCGCCCGCAGCAGCCGGCGGAAGGAGGCCGAGTGGGCCTCCGGCTCGAACACCAGCCGGGCGCCGGAGGTCAGGGTCGGCAGGATCTCCTCGAAGCAGGTGTCCCAGTTCAGCGAGGCGAACTGCAGGACCCGGTCCTCCGGGTCCACCCCGAACAGCCCGCGCAGCGAGCCGACCACCGCCGAGATCGCCCCGCGCGGCGTCAGCACCGGCTTCGGCCGCCCGGTCGAGCCGGAGGTGAACAGCACGTACGCGGGATCGTCCGGCCCAGTCCCGACGGCGGGTGGACGGGCCTGCCGCCCGTCCGCCGCCGCCACCGCTTCGAGCGGCGGCGGGACGTGCGACAGCCCCAGCAGCGCGGCCTGTTCGGCCGACCCCACCAGCGTGGCGCAGCCGGCCGCGGCGACCATCCGGCGCTGTCGTTCGGCCGGGAAGGCCGGGTCGAGCGGAACGTAGGCGCCGCCCGCCGCGAGGATGCCCAGCAGGGCGACCACGGTGTCCGGCGCGTGTCCGGCGGACACGGCCACGGGGCCCGGCCGGTCACCCAGCGCATTCGCCAACCGGCTGACGGACAGCGCGAGTTGGCGGTAGCTGAGGGTGTGCTCGGGAGACTCGATCGCGGTTCGTTCGGGATACCGGAGGGCGGTTTCCGCGAACGCGTCCAACAGATCGGAACCCGGTCTGCTGACGCCGCCGTTCTTTGACATGCCCGCTCCAAGAAAATGCCCAGAGGTGCCCGTCCGTGCTTCGGCGAACCGGGACTCTACCTTCCGCGATCCGGGCCCACAATGGCCCCCGGGCGCGTTATCCGGGGGATCCGTGATCGACCTGTGAACGCCCTCCACCTGCTCCTTGATCACGTTCCGTGATCAACTCGTTCGCACTGGTGCAGACCTTCGGGCGGCGCCCCGGCGCGGCCACGAGGGCTGCGCCGACGACGGAATGACGGTGCGTCAGCGAACCGGAGACCCTTTCCGGAAAGCCGCCCGGGTGGGGTGGCGGTACGGGTATTCGCGATACCAGGCCCTGCCGAGCCCACTTGCTTGGTGTCCGAACACACTTTTACCGGGGCGAGCCCGATCGCCGGATTCCCCGGGCGGCGGACGCCCCCGGCAAACCGGCCGGAGGCCCGTCCTCCGGTCACCCCCCGTCGCTTCCGGAGGTGCTCGGCCCGCACCCGACCGCCAGACGCCTCGTACACCTGTTCGTGACGCACCGTGACGGTCGGCGGTAGCATCTCCCGGATGACGCCCACCGCACTGCTGGTCGACGCCGCCGTCCTCGGCTCCACCGGGGCCGCCCTGCTGCTCGGCCCGGCCGCCGCCACCCGCCCGGCATCCGCCGACACCGGCGGTGCCCGCCCCGGGCGGGCCCTGCGGCCGGAGGTGCTGCTGGCGGCGGTGACCGCGCTGCTCTACCTCAACCAACTCCTCTGCTCCGCCTACCTGCTGAGGGCGCACGGCGGCGACGCCGGCTACGTCACCCGCTACCTGCCGCCCGGCTGGTTCGCCGAACCCACCGGCCACCCGATCGTCCGGGCCCTGGCCGCGCACCTGCCCGCGCCCGGACTGTTCGCCCCGACCGTGCTGCGGGTGCAGGCCTTCCTGGAACTGCCGTTCGTCCTGGCCGCCTACGCGACGGTGCTGGCCCGGCTCAGCCCCGCGCTGCTGCGCCGCGTCCTCGGCTCACCCGCCCGGCTCGGGGCCGCCGCCGCCTCGTACACCCTGGTGTTCGGCACCGTCGAATGGGCGCTGTACAACCCCTGGACCCTCCAGGACGTGGCGCTCCGGGTGCTCTCCGCCCTGTGCACCACCCCGCTCCTGCTGCGCGTCGCCCGCCGCGCCCCCGGCCCCGAACGGCGGCAGGACACCCTCGGGTTGCTGCGCTTCACCGCCGAACTGTGGGCCGTCGGCACCCTGGTGATGGTCGTCTACGACACCGCGCTGCTCTACAACCTCAGCCACCTGCCCGGCCGTTGGCCCGAAGCGGCGCTCGCCCTCGCGGTCCTCGCCGCCACCGCGTACGACCGCCGCCCCGCCGCACCGGAACCCGGCCCCGGCACCGCCGCGTTCGCCGTCCTGCTGGGCCGCGCCCTCGCACTGTTCCTGGTCCCCGCGCTGGCCGTCCGCTACGGCCTCGGCTTCGCCCACCCGCAACTCCCGGCCGCAGCAACGCTGCTGCTCGCCCTCGCCGCCCTCCGCCACCCCCGGATCCGGGCCGCCGCCGCCCCGCTCGCCCTCGCCGGCGCGGCCGGCCTCGCCGCCGGGTACCTCGCCCTGCACCTGCGCCACGACACCCACTCCGAGAGCGGCCTGCTCCGCGCCATCACCGCGCTCCCCGCCACCGCCGCCCTGCTGCTGGGCCTCACCGACCGCCGCCGCGCCGCCTCCGCCGCCTCCGCCTCCGACTGCCCGAAGTCGGCCCCGGACCGTCCCGAACGCCCTACCATGGGGCGTCACTTGCCGCCCCGACTCCGCCGCGCGGCGCGGCCCGCCCGCCCCGCGCGGCCCGGCCCCGGACGAGAGCCGCCACCATGACCGCACACCACCCGCCCCCGCCCGGCGGGCAGCCGCCCCACCCCGGACACCTGCCCCACCCCGGGCACCTGCCCCCGCCCTACCCGCCGCCGCCGGTCCGGCGCCCGACGGGGAGGTGGTACCTCGTCGCCATGGTCTGCTCGTTCGGCCTGCTGACACCGCTGCCCTTCCTGCACGCGGCCGCCCGGTTGAACCGCCGTGCCCTGCGGATCCGCGCGGCGGTCTACGCCGTGCTCGTCGTGCTGCTGTTCACGCTCGAATCCCTCGTCCCGAAGGACGCGCAGGGCCACGTCACGGGCGGGGCGGGCAACGCGCTGGAGGGGCTGTGGGTGCTCGGCCTGATCGGGCTCGTCACGTCCGCCTGGGTGCAGATCGCCCCGGTCCGCCGCGAGGTGTACGGCCTGGCCGCCCCGCCCGTCCCGCCGCCGGCCGGCCCCGGCTCCGCCGACCCGGTGGTGGCGGCCCGCCTCGCCGCCCGGGCCCGGCGCGAGGAGGCCCGGGCCCTGGTCGCGCGGGACACCGTGATGGCGCACGAACTGCGGATCGGCCGCCCCGACCTGACCGGCCCCTACGACGACGGCGGCCTGGTCGACCTCAACTCCGCCCCCGCCGAGGTGATCTCCGCCCACTGCTCGCTCCCGCCCGAGACGGCCGCCCGGGTGGTCCGGGCCCGCGAGGAGCTCGGCCAGTTCCGGACCGTCGACGAGGTGGCGGTGTACGCCGAACTCGCCGAGGGCGAGACCGCCCGGGTCAAGGAGTACGCGGTGTTCCTGCCGAAGTGACCGGACGGCCCGCCCGGCGAGCAGTGCGGCGCCCCCGCGCCGCACCGGCAGCCCGCGTCCGGCGTCCGTGCGGTGACGGTGCGGTGCACCCGCCGACAACCGCCACGGAATTCGGCCCGGCCCGCCGGACCCGCCCCGCCCCTGGACGGAGCTCCGCCCGGCGGAGCTGGCAGGATGGCCGCGTGGACCACGACACCGCCCCGACCCGGGCCGAGCAGGTGCGCCTGTACCTCGACACCCTGCGGGCCCGGATGGACCCCGCCGAGTTCCGGGTGCTGGGCCGGATCCTGCCCGGCGCCGTCGCGTCGCTGGCGACCCCCGACGCCGACCACTTCATCGACGTCCCGGCCGAGGACCGGCCCAACCTCACCCCCGAGGTCAAGGACGAACTCCTCGCCGTCCTCTCCATCGTCGCCACCGGCACCATGGAGCACCACATCGTCGACCTCGGCGACGGCGCCACCACCGCACTGGACACCGGCGCCGCCGCCGACCCGGAAGCCGTCCGCCGGATGCGCGACTGGGCCGCCCGCCGACGCGAAGGGCGGGTCCCCGCCGAGCAGGACTGACCGGCCTCCGGACGGGAGCACCCTCCGCCCCCGCCCCGCGCCCCGGCCTCGCCTGGCCGCCGGCGTCGGCCTGCTCGCGCGGAGACCACCGGGGCACCAGCCGTATCGGCTTGTCGACGGTCTCCGCGGGCCGGCGTGACGGCATCCGGAGGTCAGGGTGTGGCGCGGCCCCCGGGGCCGGCGAGTTCGGCGCGGAGCTCGCCGAGGATCTCCCTGGCGCGTGCGGTGTAGGGGTGGTCCGGGCCCAGCGTCTCCTCGCGGCCCGTGACCGCCTCAGCCATCAGATCGACGGCCTCCGACACGTGGCCGGCGGCCGCCCTCGTCCGGGCCTGCAGCAGCTGGGCTGAGACGGTGACCGGATGGCGCGGTCCGTACAGCCGCCGGTAGTCGGCGAGCAGGGCGGCAACGAGACGGTCGGCGTCCTGGGCCCGGTCGCCGAGCCGCCAGAGGGCGTAGGCGTGGTTGTGCCGGCTGATCAACGTCACCGCGTGCTCGGCGCCCAGACGGCGCAGGCAGTCGGTGGGCAGGTCGAGCTCCACCTCCCGGCGCAGTTCGTCCCCGGCGAGGTACTCCAGCCGGTCGGCGCGGGTGCGCAGGGTGAGCGGGTGGTCCGGTCCGAGGACGCGCGCACGTCCTCGGGCGGCGCGGGCGAGCAGGGCGTGCGCCTCCTCGTGGTGTCCTTCGAGTTGGTGGAGGCCGAACTGCAGGGCGTGGACGCTCTCCAGGGTGTCCGGGTGGTCCGGTCCGAGGAGGCGTTCGCGGATGCCCAGGACCCGGCGGTGCAGGGCCACGGCGGCGGCGAACCGGCCGAGCCGGAACAGCGCGCGGCCCTCACGGGTGCGGGCGGCGAGGGCGGTGTCGTGCTCGGCCCCGAGGCGGGCCTCGGCGAGGTCCCCGCAGGCGCGGGCGAGTTCGTGGGCGGCCAGGTACTCGCCTGAGCGGTGCAGGGCGGTGGCGAGCCGAACCGTGGTGCCGAGGGCGGACGCGAGGGTTTCGGAGGTGGTGGTGTGCCGCAGCAACGCGGTGCAGTGCGGTGTGAGCTGTTCGAGGTACGGGTCGCGCGGGCCCCTGGTGGGATTCGCCGGGATCGCCCCGTCGAGCCGGGCGGCCGCGGCGGCCAGCAGCTCCTCGCGGCGGGCGGGCGGGGTGCGGCGGGCGACGCTGTCGAGCACGATGCCGTGGGTGCGCAGGTAGCGGACGCCGTTGTGGCCCAGGTCCGTGAGGGAGTGGTCGAGGAGGCCGCGCAGGGCGGGGTCCACGCGCGACTGGGGCAGGCCGGGCACGGGAGCGGGGCCGGTCAGCAGCCGCAGGGGGAGCGGGTCGGGGCTCCAGCAGGCGAGCAGTCGCAACAGGGTGGTGGCCTCCGGCAGGCCCCGCGCGGCAAGCGCGTCCAGGGAGAGCTGCCAGGTGCTGCCGAGCAGCAGTCGCTCGTCGCCGACGTCCGGGTGGGCGCTGTCGTGGAGGGCGCTGAGTCCGTGCCCGTCGTCGAGGCTGCGGTCGTAGTCGGCCAGGGTCCAGGGGTCGAGCACCTGGTTGGCGAGGAAGCCGCCGGCCAGGGTCAGGGCGAGCGGCAGCCGCCCGAGCCGGTCGGCTATCCGCTCGGCCTCCTCGACGGATCCGGCCTGCGGGGCGAGGTCGTGGAGCACCTGGGCGGCCTCCCGCCGGGGCAGCACCCCGACGTGCAACAGTTCGGCCCCCGGCCACCAGCGGACGGCAGCCTGGCGGGTGGTCACCACCACCACCCCGGACGGGCTGCCGCGCAGCCAGCCGCCCGCCTGGAGCACCGCGGGGTCGTCGGCGTTGTCCAGGACGAGCAGCCACGGCCGGTCCGAGCGGTCGAGACGGTCCCACACGAGGTCCGCGCAGGGCCGCAGGCCGCTGCGGGCCGCGACGAGTTCCCCCTCCAGGGCGCCCCGGTCGGCGGCGACGGCGAGCATCCCCGAACGCAGGCCGGCCGCGTCGGAGGCGTTCACCCACAGGCAGACCCGGTCGGCGGCCTCGGCGGCGTGCCGGAAGACGGCGTGGGCGACGGCGGTCTTGCCCGTGCCGCCGAGACCGTGCAGGACGTGCACGGTGCCGGCCCGGCCGGGCGCGACGGCCGCCCGCAACTGGGCCATCAGCTCGGTGCGGTCGCGCAGGACCAGCGGGGTGCGGCCGCCGACGGGCCGGCGTACGGAGTCCGGCCCGTGCCACTCCGGCGCGGCGTGGTGGTGCTCGGTGATGTGGAGGTCGCCGGCCGCCTGGTAGACCCGGCCGTTCCCCTCGGCCCGACCGCTCATCCGCTCCTCAGCCGTCACGGCAGCGGCCGCTCGGTGACGTGGATCGAGTGGCCGGCCTGGTAGACACGGGCGCTCCCGGAAGCCTGTGCGTTCTGGGTCACCGTCCCGGGGGCGGCCTGCGGCAGCTGCGGGGCGAGCTCGTCGAGCAGCGCGCGCAGCCCCGCGGCGGCTTCCGGGTCGGCGGCGAGCAGCCGGCGGATCCGCCCCTGCCACTCGGCACGCAGCTCGTCCTCGACCAAGCCGTCGCCGCCCCCTTGGGCGTCGGCGAGGTCGACCCGGGTCGCGTCCGCCTCGGCGGCCACCGCCTCGGCCCGCTCGGGATGGGAGCGGCGCCACAACGCGACCAGGCCGTCGCGGGCCTGCTGCCACAGGTCGGTGGACAGTGCAGTGACGATGGCGCTCGCGGCGCTGCCGGCGAGCACGAGGAGCTCAGGATCCATTCTTCCCCCGGATCTGGACCGTGATCTGACGTCTGGTCGGGGAATTGTAACGGGGCCGGCGGCCGCACCACCGGCCGCGGACCGCAGTGCGCGCGCTCCGGCGGGTTCGGACCGGTGGCCGGTGGCGGGAGGCGCCGGGCGAGTTCAGGGCCTGGTCGACGGTTCACAACCGCCTCCGGCAGGGGAGGGACGCCGACGTCTTCGACTCCCTGCCTCCATGAACCGGATCAACGGCCTCACCCGAACCGGCCTGTGATCACGGCTGGTTGCGGGACCGGTCGCGAGGTCAGGCGGTCAGCGCCGCAAGCTCAGCGTTGGCGCGCTCGGTGACCAGGGCGAGGACGCGGCCGGCGGCGGTCAGGTCCTCGGCGGGTATCCCGCCCCAGATGCGGGCTGAGACGGGAGCGGTCTCCGCGCCGGTGGCGGCGAGCAGTTCGCGCCCCGCGTCCGTCGGGCGCAGGTGCGTGCCGTCCGCCACCAGCAGCCGCTGGGCCAGCAGTTCGTCGACGGTGGCGCGGATGTCGGCCGGATCGGCCTTGAGGAAGCCCTGGACCTGGGCGACGAGGTCGTCCGGCGTCTGCGGGGTCTCGGTGGTGAGGGCGGCGCGCAGGGTGACCTGCTGCTGGAACGTGGCGCCGTACCGGGCCAGGACGTGCTCCAGGACGCTGCGGGCGGCGTAGTGGGCCAGGGCGAGGGCGCGGGCATCGGCGACGGGCGCGGTAGCGGTGGGCGTGATGGCGGTCATGGCGTTCTCCTCCGAGTGCTCTGGTCGTTCGGTGCGGATGGAGCGAGGGGGACGTCGAGCAGGGCCGTCAGCTCGTCGGTGAACGCCTGCGTCCCCGGGGCGTCGAGGCCGCCGAGCGGCTCCAGCAGTTGCTGGAGCAGTCCCTGGACCATCGCGATGGCCTGCCGCGTGACAGCCCGTCCTTGCTCGGTGAGGGCGAGCTGTACGGCGCGGGGGTCGCGGGGGTCGCGGGTGCGCTCGATCAGACCGGCCGACTCCAGGGCGCGCGCCAGCTTCGAGACGTACAGCGCCTCCAGGCCGGTGTGGTCGGCGAGCCGGCGCTGGCTGGGCCGCTCGCCGGCGCGCTGCATGCCGTGCAGCGACGCGACCAACACGTACTGCGCGTGGGTGAGGCCCAGCGGAGCCACCGCGCGGTCGACCGCGACGCGCCACTTGTTGGCGAGTCGCCAGACCAGGAAGCCGGGCGTGGGGCCCGGTGAACCCTTGCTCATGGCGAATAGAGTACATGGCTACTATGTCCATGGCTACTATCTTCCGGCGGGACCGCCCCTGCCCCGTCGCATGATCACGACCAGATGCAGGCCCTAGTTGGGGGCCCGGTCCTCGTCGTCGTCGACATCGCCGAGGTGCAGCGGAGCCGGGCCGGGGCCGTCGCGGAGCAGGTCGGCCAGGCGGGGGCCCAGCAGGCGGGGGCGGATGACCTGGTCGGTGGCGGCCAACTCGGCGACGGTCCACCAGTGGTGGCCGAACCGGGCCTCGCCGGGGTCGACCCGGACGGTGGCGGTCTCGGCGGGGGCGAGGCGGAGCAGGCGGTACTCCTCCCACTGGCGGAAGGGGCGGCCGTCGAAGGTGAACGTGGTGCGGCGGGTCCAGACCACCGGGCCGAGGCGTTCGGGGGGCAGGACCAGCGCGGTCTCCTCGCGCAGCTCCCGGACGGCGGCGGTCAGCGCGTCCTCGCCCTCGTCCACGCCGCCGCCGACGGTGAACCACCAACGGCCGCCGCCCGGGCGCGGGTCGCGGGAGCAGAGCAGCAGCAGGCGGTCCCGGTCGTCGAGCAGCAGGATGCGGGAGGTGTCCCGGCGGGCGGGCGCAGTGCCCCGGGGGTGCGACGTCATGGCGTCGACCCTAGTGGCCGGCGGCCCAACGGCCCCTGGGAGCCGTCGAGTCGGGGCGAGCCGCCGAGGGCCCGCCCCGGGTGTCGCGGGCGTCGCGGAGCGTCAGTCGGTGGGCTCCCAGGTCTCGTGCATCGAGGTGATGACGCCGCCGGCGTCCAGCTCGTAGATGAAGAGGTTGCCGCAGATGTCGGCGGGGTGGTCGTCCGGCTTGGAGGCGTCGAAGCAGGGCAGGTGGACCTTCGCGTAGTCGTCGTAGGAACCCTTCTTGGCCTCGTAGTGCGGGTACTGGCCGGAGGGGTTGAGGCCCTTCGTGAAGAAGGTGACGGAGGCGTTGGCGGAGAGCTTGTGGTACGAGGTGACGTTGCCGGTGATGTCGATGAACCGCCCGTACTGGCCGCATTCGACCTTCGCGGGGGTGCCCTTGAGCGGCTCCCCGGGGGCCGCGCCCTCGACCACGATGACGCGGTGGGTCTTGTAGAAGGCGGCGCAGCCGCCGACGTCCATGCTGGCCTTCTCGAACGCGCTCTCGTCGGCGGCGCTGACGGCCTGCAGGCCGGTGGGCGCGGCACCGGACTTGCCCGAACCGGCGGACGGCTTGGCCGAGTTGGTGGCGGCGGGCTTGGATGCGGCGCCGCTCGGCACGGCGGAACCGCTCGCGGCGGTGGTGGCGCCGGAGTCCGCGGCCTCCTCCGGCTCGCAGGCGGTGACGGTCAGGGCGGCGGTCAGCAGGGCTGCTGCGGCGGCGAGTTGACGGATGCGCATGCTGGTGTGGATCCCCCGTGAGACGGCTGTCGGTAGTGACGGTCCGAGAACATACCAATCCGCCGGGACACCGGCCGTCCCGGGGCGGCCCCGGCGGCGGGGGGTCGAGGCGGGCCGGGGGACGTCGGAGGCGAGGAGTCCGCCCAGGTGGCGGGGTCGGGACGGCGACCTGTCCGGCGTGCCGGGCGGGGTGCGGCTGTCCGGCGGGGAAGCTCTCCGGCGGCCAGGAGCCGTCCGGCACCAGCGCGTAGGACGCGCCGGCTCTCGGCGCCGACGGGAAGGCGGCAGGCGGCAGGCAGCGATGGGCGGTGGGCGGCGGGAAGCAGGTGAGCGCGGCGATGGCCCTGCGGGCCGCCCACTCCTGGAGCCGGGTGCCGGGCCGGGCCGGTGCGTCCAGCCGTAGCCCTCCCCGTTCCGGAAGCGGTGTCGTGCCGGACACGGCGGGACGCCCGCCCCGGCGGCCGTGGCGCGCACGCCGACGGGCGCGCCGGGCCTCGGGTGCCGACGGGAAGCCGGGAGGCGGCAGGCAGCTATGGGCGGTGGGCGGCGGGAAGCAGGTGAGCGCGGCGGCGGCCCTGCCGGCCGCCCACTCCGGCAGCCGGGTGCCGGGCCGGGCCGGTGCGTCCAGCCGTAGCCCTCCCCGTTCCGGAAGCGGTGTCGTGCCGGACACGGCGGGACGCCCGCCCCGGCGGCCGTGGCGTGCACGCCGACGGGCGCGCCGGGCCTCGGGTGCCGGCGATCCGGAGCAGCACCCCGGGGATCCGCCACCGCCGCCCCACCTGCTCGCCCGGGGGGCGGTCACGCACGGCCGATCGACCGGCCCGGACCGGTCGCCGGACGGATCCCCGAACGCTCCTGACGCAACGTCAGGAGGGCTGCCCCGTGCGGGCGTTCTCCTCGTCCAGGGAGAGCCGGTAGGACGCGAACAGCAGCACCGCGCAGGCCGGGTTCAGCAGCAGGGACAGCAACGCGCCCGGCAGCAGCACCGACAGCGCCGCCTGGCCCAGCACCACCGAGGCGATCCGCAGCGCGGAGGCCCGGCTGCCGCGCAGCAGCCGCCAGGCCCGGCCAAGGCCGCGGCCCTCCAGCAGGACGGCCATCGGCAGCAGCGCGAACACCACCGCCAGGCACAGGCCGAGCGGGAACAGCGCCGGCGTCAGCGACCGCACCAGCGAGTCGTCGCCCAGGAACAGCGCCGACGCCAGCCAGGCCAGCCCGTACGGGTTGACCGCGCTGGTCAGCAGGGCCAGCCGCAGGACGGGGGAGCCCGTCGTCCGCAGCGCCCGCAGCAGGTCGCGCTCGCCGTCCAGCAGGCGCAGCCGGGCGGACCAGAGCCAGCCGCCGAGCACCGCGCCGATCGCGAACATCAGCACCGCCGCGGCCCGCCCGGCGGCCCCGGACCCGATCGCCGCCCCGCCCAGTACGGCCAGCACCACCAGGTGCAGCAGCTCCACCGCGAGCAGCTGCCACCAGCAGGGCAGCGCCCGCTCCTTGGCCACTGCCCACCACGCCGAACCCCGACCCGCCACGTCCTCGATCACGCCCCGACCGTACCGGACCGGCCCGCCCGGCCGAACGCCGCGTCCGCCCGCCCGGCCGCCCGCCCCCCAACCGCGGCCCCGGCCCCGGCTCCGCTCCCGCTACGGCGCGTGCACGATCTGGATCAGGTTGCCGCAGGTGTCGGCGAAGACCGCGGTGGTGACCGGCCCGGCCGTCACCGGCTCCTGGGTGAACGCCACGCCGAGCGCGCGCAGCCGCTCGTACTCGGCCGGGACGTCGTCCACGGCGAACGACGCGGCGGGGATGCCGTCCTCGCGCAGCGCCGCCTGGTACGGCGGGACGGCGCGGTGGCCGGCGGGCTCCAGCAGCAGCTCGGTGCCGTCCGGCTGTTCGGGGGAGACCACCGTCAGCCAGCGGGCCCCGCCGCCGAGCGGCACGTCGTGCTTCTTCACGAAGCCCAGCACGTCGGTGTAGAACGCCAGCGCCCGGGCCTGGTCCTCGACGAACACCGAGGTGAGGTGGATCCGCACACGAGCCTCCAAGGGGTGACGGGCGCCCGGAGCGGCGCCCTCCGTCCGAACCTACCGGCCCGCCCCCGTCCCCGGCGGCGGCCCGCCGTCAGGACGGCAGGCGGGCCGCCAGCGCGTCCAGGAGCAGGTCGAGGGCGAGCGGGTAGGCGCTGCGGCGCATGTCGGCGGCGAGCAGGTCGGCGGTGGCGGTGATGTGCGGGTGGGTGGCGGGGGAGAGGTCGCGGTAGGCGGTGTCCCAGACGCCGTTGTCGGCGCGCCGGGCGGTGGCGGGGAGGGCGAGCGCGGCGGAGTCGAGGACGGCGAAGCCGAGGGCCTGGTCGATGAAGGCGTGGTAGAGGCCGACCGCGTCCGGGTCGGGGAAGCCGGCCGCGCGCAGGATGCCGAGCATGGTCTCGATGGCCCGGATCTCGTTGGCCCGGCCGGTGGTGCGGTACGCGGCGAGGACGGCGGCCTGCGGGTGGGCGAGCGAGCTGGCGTGGATCCGCAGGCCGACCTCGCGCAGGTCGGCGCGCCAGTCGCCGGTGGGCCGCCAGCCGGCCAGGCCGAGGCCGATCAGTTCGTCGGCGACGGCCAGCAGCAGGTCGTCGGTGCTGTGGAAGTACCGGTAGATCGCGCTGGGGTCGGCACCGAGCGCGGTGCCCAGCCGGCGGACGGTGAAGGCCTGGGCGCCGTGCTGGCCGACCAGGCGCAGCGCGGTCTCCACGATGGTCCGCTCGGAGAGCACGGTGCCGTGCTTGGTGGGGCGGCGGCGACGGCGCTCGGTCTCGGGGACGACCCGGTCGGTTCGGTCGGTCATGGCCCGTGAGCCTAGGGCATCCACCCTTATGACAACGGCATTGACGTTCGACAGGAGCGGGGGTTTCATGGCGTCCCTACCGGCGGTTCCCCGCCGGCGACCCCCCACCCGGCGCGCCGAGCCCCCCGAGGCCCGCCGGTCCCGCGTGAAACCCCCGCGCCGACGCACGGCGCACCCCTCACCCGGCGCCCGCCAGCGGGCGTCCCCCACGACACCCTTTCGGCGGTGATCCTTTGGCAACGACGGTCAAGGACCGGGGCCCCGTCCCCGACGGCGGCGGCTCCCCCGCGGGCCCGGACGCGATGCGCAAGTCGGTCGGCGTCGGCGCGGTGGTGGTGATCGCCGCGTCCAGCACGGCCGCCACCACCTCGATCGGCATCGGCCTGGGCCTGATGGCCGGCGTGGTCGGCCTGCACCTGCCGGCCATCATGCTGCTGGCCTTCCTGCCGGTGCTCGCCATCGCCAGCGGCTACGGCCGCCTCAACCGGGTCGAACCGGACGCGGGCAGCTCCTACCGCTGGGTCGGCAAGGCGCTCAACCCGTGGCTCGGCTTCCTGACCGGCTGGGTGAACATCGTCACCACCATCGTCTTCATGGCGTACACCACCACCGTCACCGGCTCGGCGCTCATCCAGCTGGCCGGGAAGGCCGGCCTGCACGCCCTGCCCGGCGTGGAGCTCGACCCCGACTCCAGCTTCCAGTGCACGCTGATCGGCATGCTGGTGCTGCTCACCGCGACCGTGGTCGCCGTCCGCGGCCTCGACCTGGCCGCCAGGCTGCAGAAGTACCTGCTGGTCTTCGAGTACGCGGTGCTGCTCGCGTTCTGCGGCTACGGCCTGTTCGCGGGGGACCAGCCGTTCAGCCTGTCCTGGTACGACCCGTTCGAGATCCCGTCGACGGCGGCGCTCGCCCAGGGCATGGTGCTCGCGGTGTTCTGCTACTGGGGCTTCGAGTCGGTGTTCAGCGTCGGCGAGGAGGTGCACGACCCGAAGGACGCCACCCGCGGCGGCTTCCTGTCGCTGCTGCTGATGCTCGGGCTGTTCCTGTTCGCCGGCACCGCCTTCCAGCGGGTGCTGCCGATCGACGAGCTCGCCGACAACGGCGCCACCGGGCTGGCGTACTTCGCCGACAAGCTCGCCGACCAGCCGCTGGCCGCGCTGCCGCTGGTCGCGCTGACCTTCTCCGCCGCCGCCTCGCTGCAGGCCGCCGTCATCCCGACCGCCCGCGGCACCTACGCGATGGGCCGCGACGGCACCCTCGGCAAGGTCTGGACCCGGCTGCACCCGCGCTTCCGCACCCCCTCCACCGGCACCTGGCTGATCACCGGCATCGCGCTGGCGCTGGCCGGCCTGGCCCTGGTCATCCCGACCGTGACCGAGCTGATCTCGGCCACCGTCAACGCCATCGGCATCGTCGTCGCCCTCTACTACGCGCTGGTCGCGATCGCCTCCGCGGTGCGCTTCCGCCACCTGCTGCGCGCGGACCCCGTCGAGGGCCTCAAGGCGGTCGTCGCCCCGCTGCTCGGCGCGATCGTGCTGCTGCTGGTCGGCGGCTACCTCGCCTGGAGCTTCTACGACAGCGCCGACCACTTCGAACTCTCGGCCGGCAACGGCTGGTTCGAGCTGACCGTGCCGGTCCTGATGATCGGCTCCGGCCTGGTCGCCGCCGCCTGGTCCCGCTGGGGCCGCCGCTCGGCCTACTTCGCCGGCGCCACCGACCGGGCCGGTGCCGCCGCCGAGACCGAACCCGCCACCGCCGCCTGACCCCGGGCCCGGGCCCGGGCGACCGACTCCCGCACCTCACGCAGAAAACGGAGCACCACCCCATGAACCGTGCCGACCTGGTCTTCACCGGCGGGCCGATCCACACCGGCGACGCCGCCCGCACCCGGGCGACCGCGCTGGCCGTCACCGGCGAGCGGATCACCGCGGTGGGCCACGACGAGGTGCGGGAGTTGATCGGCCCCGGAACCGAGGTCGTCGACCTGCACGGCAGGCTGCTGGTCGCCGGCTTCCAGGACGCCCACGTGCACGCCGTCTACGGCGGCATCGAGATGGCCTCCTGCGACCTCACCGGCACCGTCACCGTCGCCGACTACCTGGCCCGGATCGCCGGGTACGCCGCCGCCCACCCCGAGAAGGAGTGGATCACCGGCGGCGGCTGGTCGATGGAGAGCTTCGACGGCGGCCTGCCCACCCGGCAGCTGCTCGACTCCGTCGTCCCCGACCGGCCCGTCCTGCTCTCCAACCGCGACCACCACGGCGCCTGGGCCAACACCCGCGCCCTGGAACTCGCCGGCCTCACCCGGGACACCCCCGACCCCGCCGACGGCCGGATCGAGCGCGAGGCCGACGGCACCCCCAGCGGCATGCTGCAGGAGGGCGCCTGCGGCCTGGTCGGCAGGCACGCCCCCGCCCCCACCGCCGCCGACCGCACGGCCGGCCTGCTCGCCGCCCAGGCGATGCTCCACTCGCTCGGCATCACCGCCTGGCAGGACGCCCTGCTCGGCGAGTTCGGCGGCAACCCCGACCCGTCCGACACCTACCTCGCCGCCGCCCAGGACGGCACCCTCACCGCCCGGGTGGTCGGCGCCCTGTGGTGGGACCGCGAGCGCGGCGCCGAGCAGATCCCCGAACTCGTCGCCCGCCGCGCCAAGTACACCCACGGCCGGTTCCGGGCCGGCTCGGTCAAGATCATGCAGGACGGCATCGCCGAGAACTTCACCGCCGCCCTCACCTCGCCCTACCTGGACGGCTGCGGCTGTGCCACCGGCAACAGCGGCCTCAGCTTCGTCGACCCGGCCGCGCTCAAGGAGCACGTCACCGCCCTCGACGCGCTCGACTTCCAGGTGCACTTCCACGCCCTCGGCGACCGCGCCGTCCGCGAGGCCCTGGACGCGGTCGAGGCCGCCGTCGCCGCCAACGGCCGCCGGGGCAACCGCCACCACCTGGCCCACCTGCAGGTCATCCACCCCGACGACGTCGCCCGGTTCGCCGCGCTCGGCGCGATCGCCAACATCCAGCCGCTGTGGGCCGCCCACGAACCGCAGATGGACGAGCTCACCATCCCCTTCCTCGGCCCCGAGCGCGCCACCTGGCAGTACCCCTTCGGCGCCCTCCGGCGCACCGGCGCCACCCTCGCCGCCGGCAGCGACTGGCCGGTCTCCAGCGCCGTCCCGATCGACGGCATCCACGTCGCCGTCAACCGCCGCGAACCCGGCGCCGACCCGGACGTCCCGGTCTTCCTGCCCGAGCAGCGCCTCGACCTGGCCGCCGCGCTCGCCGCCTACACCGCCGGCACCGCCCACCTCAACCGCCTCGACGACACCGGCGTGCTGCGCGCCGGGAACCTCGCCGACCTGGTCGTCCTCGACCGCGACCCGTTCGCCGCGCCCACCGAGGAGATCGCCGAGACCCGGGTGCTGCGCACCTACGTCGGCGGACGGGCGGTCCACACCGCCGAGTAGACCCACCGGTCCGCGCCCGGACACCCCGCCGGGGGGAGCCCCCCCGGCGGGCCGCCGCCGCGTCCGTCCGGATCACTTCAGGTGCAGCACCGAGGCCTCGAAGGTCCGGAACGCGCCCTCCTGCTTCCACTCCAGCGCCGCCTTCGGGCTGGCCGCCAGCAGCTCCGCGCACTTCGGCGTCGGGTTCTCCGACCCGAGCGCACGGCCCTGGCACTCCGGCACCGGCTTGAACCCGTTCCGGTCCCGCCACAGGCTGCGGCCGGAGACGAACCCGTACTCCAGCGAGTTGCGCGCCAGGTCCTTCAGGTCGGTGTAGGAGAGCGCGTACGTCCGCGCCGCGCGCACGTACTCGTGGGTGATGTCGATCCGCTCCACGCCCGGGTCGTCGGTGGCCAGCGCGGTCGGCACCCCGTACTTCCGGTACAGCGGGAACGGGTGCTCGGCGCCCTCGACCTGGAGGATCTGCGCGTTCGAGGTCAGCGGCACCTCGACCAGCACCTTGCGCTCGGCCAGGGTGCGCAGCAGCTCCGCCGAGTCGTCCTCGTGGGTGACGTCCACGCCGTGGCCGATCCGCTCGGCGCCGGCGGTCAGCACGGCCTGCCGGATGTGGAAGGTCAGGTCCTCCGGCTTGACCAGCCCGGGCGCCAACTCGCCCGCGTGCAGGCTGACATGGGCCTTCGGGTAGAGCGGGCGCAGGTACTCCAGCATCCGCATCTGCAACTGGTAGTTGTCCAGCGAGGACTGGTAGTCCTCCGGCTGCACCAGGTTCACCGCGACGAACCGCTCGTCCTGCGAGGCGAGTTCCAGGCCGAGCAGCAACTGCGCGAACACCCGCGCCGGGGTGGACGCCCGGGAGGCCTGCGACTGGATCCGGACCGTCACCGCGCAGCCCGGCCGGGCCTGCGGGGTGCCGCACCGCTCGGCGGCCTGGTACTCGGCCATCGCGGCGTCCAGGTCGGCCCGGGCCCCGTCCACCAGGCCCTGGACCTGCCCGTCCGCCAGCAGCTTCCGCCGCAGCGCCGCGAAGTCCGGGTCGAAGCCGACCTTGGCGGCCAGTGCCGCCACCCCGACCGAGGACGGGGTCAGCAGGGTCTCCAGGTAGCTCTGGTGCTGCGCCGCCATGGTGTCGGTCACCTCGGCGAGCATCGTGCCCGGGTGGCGCCAGCTGGCCTCGCCGAACTTGCCGAAGGTGGCGAAGAAGTGGTCGTGGCCGGACTCCGGGCCCGGCGTGAAGTCCTGCATCGACCAGGCCCGGATCACCGAGGTGCGGAACTCGCCGTCGGGCAGCGCGTCCTGGGCCGGCCGCAGGGTGCCCTGGCACGGGCCGGTCGCCGAGGTCAGGGTCACCGAGTCGATGCACAGGCCGTCCTGCGCGGCCAGCCGGATCAGCAGCTCGGTGGAGACCGCCCCGGACAGGTGGTTGTGCAGGTCACCGCCCTTGGGCATGGCCCGCAGGAAGGCGTCCAGGCGCGCCGGGTCCTGCCGGATCCCGTCCAGCAGGCCGTTGACGGCCGCCTCGGTCGGCCGGGAGCCGGCCCGGTCCGCGGCCTGGGCGGTGGGGGCGAGCGGCAGCAGCAGGGCCGCGCAGGCGGCGACGGCCGCGGCGGAGGTACGGCGTAGCGACATCATGGTCGCCATGCTGACGGACCGTCAGTTCCCGTATGCCGCAAAGCCGTTCATGTCGTGCGCACATCATCCGAACGGGTGTCGTCGCACCGGGACGCCCGCTCGGACGGTCGAATCCTGCTACCCGGCCGGTCGCCCGGTCACTTGCGACCGGACTTGGCCTTGCCGGCGGTGCGGGCCGCCTTGACCGCCGCCGCCTTCTCCGCCGCGTCCCGCACCCGCTGGGCCTCCTTGCGGACCTCGGCCTGCAGCGCGCGCTCGCGGCGCAGCCACTCCGGGTCCTCCTCGCGCAGCGCGTCGATCTGCTCGCTGGTCAGCGCCTCGGTGATCCCGGCGCGGTTCAGGCCGGTCACCGAGACGCCCAGCCGGGACGCCACCACCTGGCGCGGGTGCGGACCGTTGCGGCGCAGGTCGGCGAGCCACTGCGGGGGCTCGGCCTGCATGGCGTTGAGCTCGTCGCGGGTGACGACGCCCGCCTGGAACTCGGCGGGGGTCGCCGCCAGGTAGATCCCCAGTTTCTTGGCCGCGGTCGCGGGCTTCATGGTCTGGGAGGTCTTGGGCTTGGGCGTAGTCATGCGACAAGGATATAGGGAACGCGCCCCTGCCCAGGTCACGGCGGCCCCCGGCGGCGGCCCGCTAGCCTGGGGCCCGTGACCGAGAACGAGCGGCCCGCCGCCCCCACCGCCCCCTTCCGCCTGGTGTACGTGCCGGGAGTGACGCCCACCAAGTGGCTGCGGGTGTGGGAGGAGCGGCTGCCGGACGTGCCGGTCGAGCTGCTCCAGCACGCCCCCGCCGACGGGCACGCCCTGCTGCTGACCGGCGGCGCGGACGCCGGCCTGGTCCGGCTGCCGGTCGACCGGACGGTGCTCAGCGCGATCCCGCTGTACACCGAGACCACCGTCGTGGTGTTCCCCAAGGACCACTGGCTGGCCGCCGCCGAGGAGGTCACCGCCGCCGACCTCGCCGAGGAGGTCGTCTTCCACCCGCAGGACGACACCCTCGCCTGGCCCGAGCTCCCCGGCCGCCCCGCCTTCGAACGGCCCGCCACCACCGCCGACGCGATCGAACTGGTCGCCGCGAACGTCGGCGTCCTCGCCGTCCCGCAGTCGCTGGCCCGGCTGCACCACCGCCGCGACCTCACCTACCGCACCCTGGTCGACGTCCCGCAGTCCCAGGTCGCCCTGGCCTGGCCCGAGGACGCCACCACCGACCTGGTCGAGGAGTTCATCGGCATCGTCCGCGGCCGCACCGCCAACAGCTCCCGCGGCCGCACCGCCGCCGCCGAGGAGCAGCGCCGCCCCTCCGCCACCGCCAAGAAGCGCACCCCCCAGGCCGGCGACCCCAGGGCCGGCACCCCCGGGGCCAAGCCCAAGCCGGGCCGGCGCACCGGCGGCGGCCGCGCCGCCCAGCCCAAGCGCGGCAGCGGCGGCGGCCGCAAGAGGTAGCCCCGCCCGCCCCCGGAGACCCGGCCCGGCGCAATATTGCCACCGCCGCGCCGACCGGGGGAGAGGACTGCGCGGGCGCCGCCCGGGAAGGCGTCACGGGACCGACGCCGCCCCGACGGCCGCGCGCTCCCCGGCGTTCCCGCAGTTGGGGCGGTGTGGCCCGCATGATGGTCGACGGGCATCCTTGCCGTACCGACCCTAGGAGAGTAGCCACGATGGTGCACGCACGGGCGGGCCAGCCGGCCCAGCCGCAGGACTTGATCGACGTCGCCCGCCTGGTGACGGACTATTACGCACTGCGTCCGGACCCGGAGGACGTCGGACAGCGGGTCGCGTTCGGCACCTCGGGCCACCGGGGCTCGGCGCTGCGCTCCGCCTTCAACGAGGACCACATCGCCGCCACCGCGCAGGCCATCTGCGACTACCGGGCCGACCAGGGCACCACCGGGCCGCTGTTCCTCGGCATCGACACCCACGCGCTGTCCGAGCCGGCCCGCGCCACCACGCTGGAGGTGCTGGCCGCCAACGGCGTCACCGTGCTGCTCGACACCGCCGACGGCTACACGCCGACCCCGGCCGTCTCGCACGCGATCCTCACCCACAACCGCACCCGTCCGGCCGCCCTGGCCGACGGCATCGTGGTGACGCCCTCGCACAACCCGCCCGCCGACGGCGGCTTCAAGTACAACCCGCCGCACGGCGGCCCCGCCGACTCCACCGCCACCGGCTGGATCGAGCGCCGCGCCAACGCGCTGCTCGCCGCCGGCCTGGAGGGCGTCCGCCGGATCCCGTACGCCCGGGCACTGGCCGCCGACACCACCGCCCGCTACGACTTCCTCGGCCGTTACGTCGACGACCTGCCCGCCGTCCTGAACCTGGACGCCGTCCGGGACGCCGGCCTGCGGATCGGCGCCGACCCGCTCGGCGGCGCCTCGGTCGCCTACTGGGGCCGGATCGCCGAGACCCACCGGCTCGACCTGACCGTGGTCAACCCGCTCACCGACCCGACCTGGCGGTTCATGACGCTGGACTGGGACGGCAAGATCCGGATGGACTGCTCCTCCCCGTACGCGATGGCCTCGCTGATCGACAAGCGCGACGCGTACGCGCTGGCCACCGGCAACGACGCGGACGCCGACCGGCACGGCATCGTCACCCCCGACGGCGGGCTGATGAACCCCAACCACTACCTGGCCGTCGCCATCGACTACCTGTACCGCCACCGCGAGGGCTGGCCCGCGACGGCGGCGGTCGGCAAGACGCTGGTGTCCTCCTCGCTGATCGACCGGGTGGTGGCCGGGCTCGGCCGCGAACTGCTCGAAGTGCCGGTCGGCTTCAAGTGGTTCGTCGACGGGCTGCTGAACGGCGGCGTCGCGTTCGGCGGCGAGGAGTCCGCCGGGGCGTCCTTCCTGCGCCGCGACGGCTCGCCGTGGACCACCGACAAGGACGGCATCCTGCTGGCGCTGCTCGCCTCCGAGATCACCGCCGTCACCGGCAGCACCCCCTCCGCCCTGCACCGCGAGCTGGTCGCCCGGCACGGCGACCCGGTCTACGCCCGGGTCGACGCCCCCGCCGACCGCGCCCAGAAGGCCGCCCTCGGCGCGCTGGACGCCTCCCGGGTCACCGCCGACGCGCTGGCCGGCGAGCCGATCACCGCCGTCCTCACCCACGCGCCCGGCAACGGCGCGGCGATCGGCGGCCTCAAGGTCACCACCGAGAACGCCTGGTTCGCCGCCCGCCCCTCCGGCACCGAGGACGTCTACAAGATCTACGCCGAGAGCTTCCTCGGCGAGCAGCACCTGGCCCAGGTCCAGTCCGAGGCCCGCGAGCTGGTCACCGAGGTGCTCGCCAAGGCCTGACCCCCGCACCCCGCCCCCGCCCCCGCACCCCTCCGGCTCCCGAGAGCCGGAGGGGTGTTGCATTGTGGTGCAGTCTGTTCGAAGATGTTTGATGTATCGGCTCGTCCTTCCCTGTCTTGAGCCGCGAACCACGAGGAGTGCCGCCGTGCACAAGACGGTGACCAAGCTGGCCGACGGCCGCGAACTGATCTACTACGACGCCGAGCCCGTCCCGCGCGACGCCGCCGACCGGCGCCCGCTGGAGGAGACCGCGAGCGCCTCCGAGGTCCGGATCGACCCGTTCACCGGCGACCCGGTCACCATCGCCGCGCACCGCCAGTCCCGCACCTACCACCCGCCGGCCGACCAGTGCCCGCTCTGCCCCTCGGCCGGCGACCGGCTCAGCGAGATCCCGGACACCGACTACCAGGTCGCCGTCTTCGAGAACCGCTTCCCGTCCCTCGCCGACTCCTCCGCCGCCCACGTCACCGGCCGCACCGACGGCCCGTACGCGCTCACCCCCGGCACCGGCCGCTGCGAGGTGGTCTGCTTCACCTCCGACCACCGCGCCTCCTTCGCCGACCTCGGCGAGGACCGCGCCCGCCTCGTCCTGGACGCCTGGACCGACCGCACCGCCGAGCTGTACGCCGCCCCCGGCGTCCGCCAGGTCTACTGCTTCGAGAACCGCGGCGCCGACATCGGCGTCACCCTCGGCCACCCGCACGGCCAGATCTACGCCTTCCCCTTCACCACCCCGCGCACCGCCCTCGCCCTCGACCGCGCCGCCGCCCACCTCGCCGCCACCGGCCGCAACCTGTACGACGACGTCCTGGCCGCCGAGCGCGCCACCGCCGGACGGGCCGACTCCCGCGTCGTCCTGGCCGCCGCCCACTGGACGGCCTTCGTCCCGTTCGCCCCCCGCTGGCCCTACGAGGTGCACCTCTACCCCAACCGCCGCACCGCCGACCTCACCACCCTCGACGAGGACGCCCGCGCCGAGTTCCCCCGCGTCTACCTCGACCTGCTGCGCCGCTTCGACCGCCTCTTCCCCGCACCCGCCCCCTACATCGCCGCCTGGCACCAGGCCCCCCGCCCCGCCGCCACCGAACTCGCCCTCCACCTGGAGCTGTTCACGCTGCGCCGCACCGCCGACAAGCTCAAGTACCTGGCCGGCACCGAATCCGGCATGGGCGCCTTCATGAACGACGTCCGCCCGGAGACCGCCGCCCGCACCCTCCGCGAACTGTAGGACCCCGCCCCACCGGGAGGGCCCGGACCGCACGAGCGGTCCGGGCCCTCCCGGTGGGGCCCGTGGGTGGGGCCCCTGAGCGCGGGCCCTCCGTCACGACACCCGGTGCGCCCCCTGCGAGGCCACCGCCGGGAACGCCTGCGGCGCGGCGAAGCCCGCCGCCGCGAACGCCTCGCGCACCGCCCGCTCGATCCCCGCCAGCCGGTCGGTCTCCGCCAGGACGAGCACCGAGCCGCCGAAGCCGCCGCCCATCATCCGCGCGCCCAGCGCGCCCGCCGCGTTCGCGGTGGCCACCACCAGGTCGGTCTCCGGGCAGGAGACCCGGTAGTCGTCGCGCAGCGAGGCGTGCCCCGCGGTCAGCACCGGCCCGAGCGCCCGCGGGTCGCCCGCGTCGAGCAGGGCGATCGCGTCCAGGACGCGCTGGTCCTCGGTGACGACGTGCCGCAGCAGCGGCCGCAGCTCGGCGGGCAGCTTCTCCTCGGCCGCGGCCAGCTCGGCGGCGCCGACGTCGCGCAGCGCCCGCACGCCGAGCAGCCCGGCGGCCCGCTCGCAGCCGGCCCGCAGGCCCGCGTACGCGCCGTCGCCGAGGTCGTGCTTGACCCGGGTGTCGACCACCAGCAGCGACAGGCCGACCGCGGTCAGGTCGAGCGGGACCTGGCGGCCGTCCAGCGTCCGGGTGTCGAGGAAGTACGCGTGGCCCGCGACGCAGCAGCTGGACGCCATCTGGTCGAGCGCGCCGCACGGCACCCCGACGTACCCGTTCTCGGCGCGCTGGGCCAGCAGCGCCCGGCCGGGGGCGTCCAGGCCGAGGGCGTACAGGTCGTCCAGGGCGATCGCGGTGGCGCACTCCAGGGCGGCGGACGAGGACAGGCCGGCGCCGGTCGGCACGTCCGAGACGAACGCCAGGTCCGCCCCGCCCACCGGGTGCCCGGCCTCGGCGAGCGCCCAGAACACGCCCGCCGGGTAGGCCGCCCAGCCCGGCACCGAGCCCGGGGCCAGCGCGTCCAGGGCGAACGCGGCCACCGATCCGTCGCCCTGCGCGCTGAACAGCCGCACCGCGCCGTCGGCGCGGCGGCGGGCCGCCACCCGGGTGGTGTGCGGGAGCGCGGCGGGCAGCACGAATCCCTCGTTGTAGTCGGTGTGCTCGCCGATCAGGTTGATCCGGCCGGGCGCGGCCCACACGCCGTCGGGGGAGCCGCCGAAGACGGAGGTGAAGACGGTGGCGACATCGGTCTCGGTGGTCATCGGGCGCTCCAGCGGGCGTTCACGGACGAGCAGGCGGTATATTCAACACATTCAAACACACAACACCAGACCCGAACAGGGGTGGTGGGCCGCCCCGCCAACTATGCTGATCGCCGCCCACCCCCACCCCTTCCGGAGGACACCGTGACGACCGACGGCGGACTGCTCGCCGACCAGCGCCGGGCCCTGATCCTGGACCTGGTGCGCCGCGACGGAGCCGTCAAGGTCGCCGAACTCGTCGACCAGCTCGGCGTCTCCGACATGACCGTCCGCCGCGACCTGGACGCCCTCGCCCGGGCCGGCCGGGTCCGCAAGGTCTACGGCGGCGCGGTCGCCCGCACCACCAGCGCGGAGGAGCCCGCCTTCGAGGCCAAGTCCACCCTGGCCCCCGACGCCAAGGCCGCCCTCGCCGAGGCCGCCGCCGCCCGGGTCCAGCCCGGCACGGTGGTCGCCGTCTCGGCCGGCACCACCGCCTACGCCGTCGCCGCCCGCCTGCTCGACGTCCCGGGCCTCACCCTTGTCACCAACTCCCTTCCGGTCGCCGAGCTCGTCCGCGCCCGAGGCGACAACGGCCCCGCCCTGCTGCTCACCGGCGGCGCCCCCACCCGCTCCGCCGCCCTGGTCGGCCCGCTCGCCGACCAGGCCATCCGCTCCCTGCACGCCGACCTGCTGATCATCGGCGCCCACGGCGTCAGCGAACGCGCCGGCCTCACCACCCCCAACCTCGCCGAGGCCCAGACCAACCGCGCCCTGATCGCCTCCGCCCACCGCACCGTCGCCGTCGCCGACCACACCAAGTGGGGCGTCGTCGGCCTCAGCAGCTTCGCCGCCCTCACCGACCTCGACTGCTTCATCACCGACCGGGCCCTCCCCGCCGACGCCCGGGCCGTGCTCACCGAGTCCTGCGGCGAACTCCTGCTGGTCTGACCCGTCCGGCCGACCACCCCGCGCCCGGCCCCCTACCACCGACCGCCGCCGCGCCGGGCCGGATCCGCGTGCCGGTCCGTGCCACTCGGCGGCGGCCGCTGGACGATTCGCGGGCCGTTTGCGCACACTGGCGCGATGAAGCTCCGAGCGGCCGTCGGCCTGGAACTGCACGAGCTGGACGTGCCCGATCCGGGGCTGCTGCCGTTCGCGGCGGGCAGTTTCGACGCGATCGGGCCGCTGTCCAGGGCGGACTTCCCGCACCGGCACTCCTTCTACGAGCTCGCCTACGTCACGGCGGGCAGCGGGACCCACGTCATCGACCTGGTCGAGCACCGGATCCAGCCGCCGGTGCTGTACGTGGTGCTGCCCGGCCAGGTGCACTGCTGGCGCGGGGCGAGCCGGCTGGACGGCCGGGTGCTGCTGTTCAACGAGGACTTCCTGCACCGGCACCCGGAGGACCTGGCCCTGCTGCGCACCCTGGCGACCGGCCCGGCGCTCCGCCCCGATCCCCGCGAGCACCGCGAACTGATCGGCGGGATCAACGAGTTGGCCACGGAGTACCAGGCCGGGCTGGACGGCGGCCTCGGTGTGATGCAGGCGCTGCTGCACGTCCTGCTGGTGCGCGCGCTGCGGGTGGCCCGGGGGCGCGGCCCGGCCGCCGTGCCCCGGGCGGCGAGCCACCCGCTCGCCGCCCGGTTCGCCCGGATGATCGCCGACGCCGACCGCAGCGACCGCTCGGTCCTCGCGCTGGCCCGCGAACTCGGCGTCTCGGCGGGCTACTTGCACGAGGTGGTGAAGGAGGCGACCGGCCGCACCCCGGCCCGGCTGATCCGCGAGCAGCAGACCCTGGAGGCCAAACGCCTGCTCACCACCACGGACATGACGATCCGACAGGTCTCGGCGGCGGCCGGCTTCTCCGACCCGGCGTACTTCTGCCGCTTCTTCCGGCGCGAAGTCGGCCGCACCCCGGGGGAGTTCCGCGAGAAGGCCGGCTGACCGCGCGCCGACCGTCCGCGCGCCGACCGTCCGCGCGCCGACCGACCGCGAGCCGCCCCCGCCCCGCCCCGCCGCTCCCGCAGTGGTCGCTTAAGGTCGGCCGCGCCCGGCCCGCACCCCGTCCGCCGGTTCCGCCGCAGCTCACCTGACACGGCGTCAACTCGTTCCCCTAAGCCAGCCGGAGGCGTACCCTAAGCCGGCCCGAAGTCCGTCCGAACCCCGGCTGACGCCCGGTCGAACGGGGCGGGCCGGCGGCTGAGGAATGCACCACGTCCCGCCGCCCCCGTCCATCGACGGCCCGGCCGGGCAGGGCCTAGCGTCTGAGGCACCCCACAGCGCCGCCGTGTCGGGAGACCCGACCTCTCCAGGTGTCATGTCCCATCCAAGGGAATCCGGGCGTGCGGCGACCCACTGCAGCAGTCGAACGGAGAGCCATGTCCACCCCCCACAACCCGCTGGACGGCCTGAGCGAACTGGCCGATCGCAAGATCAGCCGCAAGGGCCTGCTCAAGGCGGCCGCCGCGGCCGCCGCCGCGCCGGTCCTGGTCGGCACCGGCGTCGCCCTGGCGCGCGACGCGGTCGCCGCCGACTCGCCGACGCCGCTCCCGCTCACCCCGGAGTGCACCGACGGGCACACCACCATCGAGCAGATCGAGGGCCCCTACTTCAAGCCGGGCTCCCCGCTGCGCACCAGCCTGGTCACCTCCAGCACCCCGGGCGTCCCGCTGACCGTCAGCGGCTTCGTGTTCGGCCGCAACTGCCTTCCGATCGCCGGCGCGCTGCTGGACTTCTGGCAGGCCGACACCAACGGCACCTACGACAACTCGGGCTACACCTTCCGCGGCCACCAGTTCAGCGGCGCCAACGGCTCGTACTCGCTGACCACGATCGTGCCCGGCCTCTACCCCGGCCGCACCCGGCACATCCACGTCAAGGTGCAGGCGCCGAACCAGCCGATCCTCACCACCCAGCTGTACTTCCCGAACGAGCCGCGCAACGCCACCGACACCATCTACGACCCGGCGCTGCTGATGACGGTCCGCCAGGTCGGCAACGGGCGCGAGGCCAGCTTCGACTTCGTGCTCAACGTCAACGGCACCGGCACGCCCAGCCCCAGCCCGAGCCAGAGCCAGGGCTCGCCGACCCCGAGCCCCAGCCCGAGCCAGACCGGCGGCACCACCACCTGGAAGGCCGGCACCAGCTACAAGGCCGGCGACGTGGTCACGTACAACGGCGTCACCTACGTCTGCCTCCAGGGCCACGTCGCCTACGCGGGCTGGGAGCCGCCGAACGTCCCGGCCCTCTGGCAGCGCCGCTGACCCCACCCCGACCCGTCGCTGACCGACCCCACCCCCACGCGGGCGGTCAGCGACGACAGCCACCCGAAGCGGCGGCACGGCCCCACTCCCCGGGAGGGGAAAACCGGGAGACCGGGACCGTGTCCGCCAAGCGCCATGACGGCCCGAGCGCGGGGTGCCCGGGCCGTCATGGCGCACCACCGCCCGCCCGACCCCTCCCGACCCCCGTACGCTCGTCCCCGTGACCGAGCAGCAGCAGTACCAGCACCTGGTGGTGACGACCACCCACGAGGACGAGGCCGCGGCCCGTTCCCTCGCCACCACCCTGGTCCGCGAACGCCTCGCCGCCTGTGCGCAAGTCCACCCCATCCGCTCGGTGTACTGGTGGGGCGGCGAGGTCCAGGACGCCACCGAGTGGCGCGTCGACCTCAAGACCCGGGCCGCCCTGGCCGACCGGCTGATCGCCCGGATCGGCGAACTGCACGACTACGACACCCCCGAGGCGATCGCCGTCCCGGTCACCGCCGGCGCCCCCGGCTACCTCGCCTGGCTGGACGCCGAGACCGAGACCGCACCCGGATGAACCGCCCGCCGCCGGCGCGCCGCGGCCCCCGGGCCGCCGCCTTCCCCGAGCGGTTGTCGGCCCCACCGTCTACGCTCCCGCCCATGCGAGCATCAGGCACCTTCACCGTCCAGGAGTTCACCCCCGCGCCGGTCCCCGGGGGTGGGGTCGAGACCGCCGTCGCGGTCGGCGTCGCCACCATGCGCAAGGAGTTCCGCGGCGAGGTCGAGGGCCGCTCCGACACCCTGTTCACCTCCGCCTTCGACCAGGCCGCGGGCGTCGGCACCTACCTGGCGATGGAGTCCTTCGCCGGCACCCTGCACGGCGCGGCGGGCAGCTTCAACTTCGCCCACTCCGCCACCACCCTCGGCACCGCCCGGGACGACGAGTACTTCGTCATCGTCCCGGGCAGCGGCACCGGCGCCCTCGCGGGCATCACCGGCACCGGCGGCATCGCGATCGACGCGGACGGCACCCACCGCGTCCACCTCGACTACGAACTGCCGTTCCCCCCGGTCTAGTCAGCGCCGCTGTCGAGCCCAGTCGCACAGCACCGGGACGCACCGCTCGGCGAAGTACTCGTAGTCCGCGGCGGTGTTGTACACGTGCGTGGAGAGCCGGAAGTAGCCCGTCCCGGCGAAGCTGGTGAACGCCGCCTCCACGCCGAACCCGCCGGCCAGCCGGTCGCGCAGGGCGTCGGCCTCCAGCCGGGTGCGGCCCAGGCCGGCCGGGAGGCGGACCAGGCGCAGCGCGTTCACCGGGGAGCCGACCTCGGCGGCGGCCGGCTCGCCGGTCGCGTCGCCGATCGCCGCGCCGATCAGCTGTTCGGCGTAGTCGGCGAGTTCGCCCATGTAGCGGCGGGCCTCGGCCCACCCCCACTGCCGTTCGACGAAGTCCAGCGCGGTCGGCGCGGCCAGCGGGCCGGTGGCGTCCAGCGTGCCCTGGGTGTCGAAGCGCTCCGGGAACGGCTCCTCCGCGCCCCAGGAGTCGATCAACGGGTACAGCGCGTGCCGGAGTTCGCCGCGGGCGACCAGCGCGGCGGTGCCGCGCGGCGCGCAGCCGAACTTGTGCAGGTTGCCCACCCAGGCGTCGCAGTCCGCCCCGGCCCGCGGGTCCTCGTCCAGGCCGGGCACGTGCGCGGCGTCGACCAGCAGCGTGATGCCGCGCTCCCGGGCGAACGCGCCCACCAGGTCGACCGGGAGGTAGCGGGCGGTCGCGGAGGTGATCCGGTCCAGCACGATCAGCGCCGTCCGCCCGGTCACCGCCCCGATCACCGCCGCCGCGGCCTCCTCCGGGGAGGCCGCCAGCGGAACGTGCGCGGTGCGCACCGCCCCGCCCCAGCGCCGGGCCAGCCGGGCCGCGCCCATGGTGACCGCCCCGTAGCCGTGGTCGGTGACCAGCACCTCCCCGCCCGCTCGGTGCGGGAGGCTGCCGTAGACGGCGCTCGCCCCGGCGCTGGCGTTCGGCACCAGCGCGGTGTGCTCGGCGGGCACCCGCAGGAAGTCGGCGACCGCGGCGCGCGCGGCGGCCACCCGCCGGGGCAGCGCCGGGAACCAGAGCACCGGCGAGGCGTCCATCTCCTCGCGCAGCCGCTGCTGCTCGCGCTGCGCGACCAGCGGCACCGCACCGAACGAGCCGTGGTTCAGGTGCCGCATCCCCGGGTCGAGCGACCAGCCCGCGGCGGCGGGGCGCCCGTCCGCGAGCAGCAGGGGCTTGGGGGCGACGGCGGTGGCCACGGCTGTTCCCTCCGATCCGGCCGGACGCGGCGCTGCCCCCGGCCTGCCGCGATCCTGGCACAGCCGACGCCCGCGCCGGGCACCGGCCCACCCTCACCCGTACGGGTGGCTTCCGGTTGCGCCGTCCGGGAGTCCGGGGGCCGCGCCGCCATCCTGGTCCCACTGGATCGCACACGACCCGCCCAGTCCCCGGGCGGGCCGCCGACCGAGAACGAGGACCCCCGCATGTCCCAGCAGTTCCGCCTCCCGACCATCCCCGCCCCGCGCCGCCCGCTGCGCGCCGTGCTGGCCCTGGCCGCCGCCTGCACCCTCACCCTCGCGGCCGCCGATCCCGCGGGCGCGGTGATCGACGGCGGCCACAGCGGCCAGGTCTTCCTGGCCGTCTCCCACGACGGCGGCATCCTGCACGACGCCACCGTCTCCACCGACGGCCACTTCGCCGTCGACCGCTTCAGCATCGAGGGCCCCGGCCTGAACAGCGTCCCCGACCACTCCGGCCGCGACGGCGTCCGGCGCTTCGACCTGATCGGCCACACCGTCAGCTCCGGCTCCGTCATCTGCGGCCAGGCCTACCTCAACGGCCGCTCCCTCGGCCGCCCCTGCGTCACCATCCGCTGACCCCCGCCCCCCCGGGCGGCGGTCCCGCCCGCCGCCCGGGCCGGCCCTGGAAGACTGGGCCCGGGCGGGGGACGGGGTCTCCCGCCGAGGACACGACGGACGGGGGAGTCCCATGCGCGTGCGGTCGAGCGGCCGGCACCACACCACCTTCGAGTTCGGCGAGCTGCGGGTGGTCTCGCTGCGGGACGGCCACATCGACATGCCGCCGTCCCGCCTGCGCGGCGAGGACGGCCGCGCGCTCGACGCGCTGCCCGCCGCGGTCCCGCTGGTCGGCAGGAACCTGCGGCTGGCGGTCAACGCCTTCTTCGTCACCGACGGCACCCGCTCGCTGCTCGTCGACACCGGCGGGGCGGACCTCTGGCCCGAGCCCGGCATGGGGCTGCTCCCCGACGCGCTCGACGAGGCGGGCGTCGACCGGGCGGCCGTCACCGACGTGGCGATCACCCACCGCCACCAGGACCACGTCGGCGGCCTGGTCGCGCCGGACGGCTCGGAGGCGTTCCCGGGGCTGGAGCGGGTGTGGATCGGCGCGGAGGACGCCCGGGTGTTCACCGGGCGGCTGGCGCCGCTGCGCGACCGGGTCGTCCCCGTGACGGAGCCGGTCGCGATCAACGACTGGGCCACCGCGCTGCCGACCCCGGGCCACACGCCGGGCCACACCGTCTACCGGGTCGACTCGGGCGCGGGCCGCCTGCTGCTCTGGGGCGACACCGTGCACGTCCCCACCCTCCAGTTCGAACGCCCGGGCGTCACCTGGGAGTTCGACGGCGACCGGCCCCGCGCCCGGGCCGCCCGGGCCGCCCGGGCGGCCCTGCTGGAACGCCTGGCCGCCCCGCGCCACTACGTGGCCGGCGCCCACCTCGACTCGCCCGGCGTCGCCCGGGTCACCCCGGCGGGCAGCGGCTACGCGCTGGAGTACCTCGCGCCCCCGCTCGGCTGACGGGCCGTCCACCCGGTCGCGGACGGCGTCACCTCGCCCCGGGCCCGAACCGGCGCCGGTACGCCGACGGGGTGACGCCCCGGCCGCGGCGCATCAGCGCCCGCAGGTTGGCCGCGCTGCCCAGCCCGCTCAGCCGGGCGACCACCTCGAAGCGCGCCTCGCCCCGCTCGATCAGCCGGCAGGCCAGGGTGAGCCGTTCCCCGGTGAGCCACGCCAGCGGGGTCGTCCCCAGCTGGGTCCGGAAGCGGCGGTGCAGCGTCGCCGGGCTGACGGCCGCCCGGGCCGCGAGGTCCGCGACCGTGAGCGGCGCGTCGAGCCGCTCCTGCGCCCAGGCCAGCAGCGGGGCCAGGGCCAGCGCGTCCTCGGGCAGGTCGGGCACGGGTCGTTCGACGAACTGCCGCTGCCCGCCGTCGCGGTGCGCCGCGAAGACCAGGCGCCGGCTGACCGCGTTGGCGACCTCGGCGCCGTGGTCGCGGCGCACCAGGTGCAGGCCGAGGTCGAGCGCGGCCGCGCTGCCCGCGGCGGTGAGGATGTCGCCGTCGTCCACGAAGAGCACGTCCGGCTCGAGGCGGACGGCGGGGAAGCGGGCGCGGAAGGAGTCCGCCCACTGCCAGTGGGCGGTGGCCCGGCGCCCGTCCAGGACGCCCGCCTCGGCCAGGGTGAAGGCGCCGCTGCAGAAGCCGACCAGCCGCGCGCCGCGCGCGTGCGCCCGCCGGACGGCCGCCAGCACCGCGGGCCGGCGGGGCACCTCGACGTCGGGGCGGTTGGGGACGATCAGGGTGTCCGCCGCGTCGGCCGCCTCCAGGCCGGCGACCCCGGTGAGGGTGAAGAACCCGTCCCGCATCGCGACGGAGGGGTCGGGCGAGCAGAGCCGGAAGTCGTAGAGGTCGCGGCCGATCTCCGGGCGGCGCAGGCCGAAGACCTCGGTCGCGCAGCCGAGTTCGAACGGGTTGGAGTTCTCGTCCACGATCACGACCACCCGGTGCACGGGTGCCGCCTGGGTCCGCTGCGAGGATTCTTTCGCCATGTGCGATTCCTAGCACTCACGCGGCCGGCCCGGGGCGGCCCAGGATGGGGCCATGAGCAACCAGCCGATCCCCCTGGCCCGGGCCCTGGCCTCCTTCGACGCGCTGTGGAGCCCGCGCGTCGTCACCCGCGTCAACGACTACGACGTGCGGGTCGCCAAGGTCGAGGGCGACCACGTCTGGCACGTCCACGACGACACCGACGAGTTCTTCCTGGTGCTCGACGGGGAACTGCGGATCGCCCTGCGCGAGCCCGCGGGCGAGCGCACCGTCCGGCTGCCCCGGGGGTCGGTCTTCACCGTGCCCGCGGGGACGGAGCACCGGCCGTCCGCGCCGTCCGGCGCCGCGATCCTCCTGTTCGAGCCGACCGGGACGCCGAGCGTGGGCGACCGCCACGACCCGGTCCCCGCCCACGTGGACGTGACGACCGGCCACCCGCTCGACGTCTGAGCGGTCTGAGCGGCCTGAGCGCCCTGACCGGCCGGGCGGCCGCCCGGCCGGTCAGGGCCGGACGGCGCCGACGTACGGCATCACGTCGAGGTCGACGATCTGGACGTTCTTGCCGGTGCGCGGGGCGTGCAGCAACTTGCCGTTGCCGACGTAGATGCCGACGTGGTGCAGGTCGCCGTAGTAGAAGACCAGGTCGCCGGGCTGGAGGTCGGCGCGGGCCACGCGCTTGCCGGCGTTCCACTGGTCCTGGGTGACCCGGGGCAGGCTGACGCCGCCGGCCCGGTAGGCCATCTGGGTCAGGCCGGAGCAGTCGAAGGAGTTCGGGCCCTCGGCGCCCCACTGGTAGGGCTTGCCGATCTGGGCGTAGGCGTAGTCGAGGACCGCCTTGGCCTGGCCGGCGGCGGGCCCGGCGTACGCCTGCCCGCGGGCCGAGCCGCGGGACGCGGCGGGGGAGTCCTCGCCGAGGACCCGGGCCCGGTCGGCGGCCTTGAGGCCGGCCAGGATCCGGCTCGCCTCGTCGAGCTTCCGCTGGACCTCGGCCTTCTTGGCGGCGAGGGTGCCGCGGGCCTGCTCCAGCTCGGCGAGCTTGGCGGCGGTCTCGGCCCGCTCCTGGTCGATCGAGCGCTGCAGGCGCAGCGCGTCGCGCAGCGCGGCGGCCTGCCGGTCGCCCGCCAGCTCCTGGAGCCCGGCCTGCTCCAGGTACGCGTCGGGGGAGGCGCTGAGCATCAGCCGGACGCTCGGGTCGACGCCGCTGTTGCGGTACTGCTCGGCGGCGACCGCGCCCAGGGTCTCCTGGAACTCGACGATCCGCTGCTGCTGTCCGGCGAGCCGCTCCTGGAGCCGGCCGGCCTCGCCCTGGAGCTGCCTGGCGCGCTCGTCGACCTTGTTGTACTGCTCGGTGGCGGCCTCGGCCTGCTCGTACAGGCCGTCGACCTTGGCCTTCACCTGGTCGACGCTCGGCGCGGGCTCGGCGCCGGCGTGGGTGGCGGGCAGCAGGACGGCGGCTCCGGCGGCGGCGCCGAGCACGGCGGTCCTGGTGCGTCCGGCCGGTCGGGGGCGTCGGTGCGTTCCCATCGGCTGCGTTCTCTCCTCGGGTCGGGCGCGGGCCCCGCCGTCCGGGTGGACGTCCGGGCCGTCGCCGCCGGCACTCTCTACGAGACAACTTAGTAGTTAAGTAGAAGGACCGGCAAGCCACCCCCCACCCACTACGATGAGCCCGGGAACCACCAGGGAAGGGCGGGACGGACGGTGCGCGGACTCGGCGACCTGGAGGCGGAGATCATGGACCGCCTGTGGACCTGGGACCGCCCGGCCACCGTCCGCGAGATCGTCGACGACCTCAACCGCACCCGGCCGCTCGCCTACACCACCGTGATGACGGTCGCCGACATCCTGCACCGCAAGGGCCTGCTGCGCCGGGAGAAGTCCGGCCGGGCCTGGAGCTACCGGCCCGCCCGCACCCGCGAGGCGTACAGCGCCGCCCTGATGCGCGAGGTGCTCGGCGAGAGCCCCAACCCCGGCGGCGCGCTGGCGCACCTGGTCGAACAGCTCACCCCCGACGAACTCGCCGCGCTGCGCAGCGCCATCGACTCGGTGGACGCCGCGGACCGCGGCGCCCCCGGGGACGGCCGGCCCGGTGACGGCCCCCGGTGACGGCGGCCCTCGCCCTGCTCGGCTACGCGCTGCTGGTCGGCGTGCTCGCCCCGCTGCCGCTGGCCCGCGCCGGCTGGGCGCACCGCGCGCCCCGGTCGGCCGTCGCGCTCTGGCAGGCGCTCGCGCTGTCCTTCGTCACCGCGCTGGTGCTGGCCGCCCACCACCTCGCGGTGCCCGGCGGCCACCTGCACCTCGGCCTGGCCGGACTGCTGCACGTCTGCGGCGTCGACCACCCCGACGCGCTCGCGGCCGGCGGTGACCGGCGGCTGCTGCTGCCCGCCGCCGTCGCGCTCTGGCCGCTCGGCCGGCTCGCCGCCGCGCTGGCCCGCACCGCCCGGCAACGCCGCCGCCACCGCACCGTCCTCGACCTGGTCGCCGCCCGGGACACCGGCCTCGGCGCGCACGTCCTCGACCACGACACCCCCGCCGCGTACTGCCTGCCCGGCCGGCGCGCCCGGATCGTGCTCACCCGGGGCGCCGTGGAACTGCTCACCGACCGCCAGCTGGCCGCCGTCCTGGCCCACGAGCGGGCGCACGTGGCCGGCCGCCACCACCTGGCCCGGACCGCCGCGGACGCGTTCGCCGCCGCGTTCCCGTTCCTCCCGCTGGCCCGCCTCGCCGCCCGGGAGACCCCGGTGCTGCTGGAGATGGCCGCCGACGACCGGGCCGTCCGCCGCCACCCGCGCGCGGTGCTGGCCGCCGCCATGTACCGGGTCGCCGACGGCCAGGTCCCGCACGCCGCGTTCGCCGCAGGCGGCCCCGCCGCGCTGCTCCGGGTCCGCCGCCTGCTCGCCCCCGCCGCCGCCCCGCACCCCGCCCTGCGGGCCGCCGCCGCCCTCGCCTCGGCCGCCGCCCCGGTGCTGCCGCTGCTGGTCACCTGCGGACCGGTCCTGCCCTGACCGCGCGCGACCGCCCGCCCCGGACGGCCCCCGGGACGGGCGGTCGCGCGCGGACCTCAGGCCGGCGGCTGCGGCCTGATCATCGCGAACGGCGCGCCCTGCGGGTCGGCGACCACCGTCATCCGGCCCGCCATCATGTCGAACGGCGGCGCCAGCACCGTCCCGCCCCGCTTGACCAGGGCGTCCACCGTCGAGTCCACGTCGTCGACCGCGAAGTACGTCAGCCAGTGCGCCGGGGTGCCGGGCGGGTCGTTGGCCAGCAGGGTGACCCCGCCGACCGCCCGGCCGCCGACCCGCAGCTCCCAGTACGAGTCCGCGCCGTCCAGCGGCTCGATCTCGATGCCGAACGCCTCGCCGTAGAACGCGGTCGCGGCCGGCACGTCACTGGTGTGCAGCTCGTTCCAGGTCAGCGCGCCGGCCTCGTTGACCACCCGCGCGCCGAAGAACTCGCCGGGCTGCCACACGCCGAACACCGCGCCCTGCGGGTCCGCCGCGACCAGCATCCGGCCCAGGTCGCCGACGTCCATGGTCGGGACGAGCAGCGTGCCGCCGGCCCGGACGATCGCGTCCTGGGTGGCCTGCGCGTCGGTGCTCGCCAGGTAGCCGGTCCACACGGTCGGCGGCTCCGGCATGCCCTCGGGTGCCATCGCCGGGCCGATGCCGGCCACGGCCCGGCCGTCCAGCTCGCAGACCGCGTACCCGCCGAACTCGGCCGGGCCGGGCGCGCCCTGCCAGCCGAGCAGGTCGCGGTAGAAGTCCAGCGCCGCCTGCTGGTCCTTCGCCATCAGATCGACCCAGCACGGGGTGCCGGTCGCATACGGGGTGGTGACTTCGGGCATCTCACGCTCTTTCCGGTTCGGGACGTCCGGTGCGTCCCCCGCCAGCCACCCTCCCGGCCCGCCCCCGCTCCCGCCACCGGGACACCGCCCCGCCCCCGCCGCCGCCCGCCCCGCCGCCCGGGACCCGTCCCCCGTTCGGCGTCCCGGCCCCCGGCGAGCCCCGCCTCGGTGAGCCCCGGCCCGCCGGCCTCGCCCGTTCGGCCCGTCGTCGGGGCCCCGCGCCGCCGTCAGGCGCGGGTGAGGGCGATCAGGGCGATGTCGTCGGCCAGCTGGTGCGTCCAGTCGCGGACGTCCTCGGCGAGGTCGCCGACCAGGCGGCCCGGGTCGGTGGCGCGCAGGGCGGCGAGGCGTTCGCCCAGGGGGTAGAACTCGCCGGAGGAGTTGCGGGCCTCGCTGAGACCGTCCGTGTGGAGGAGCAGCGCCGAGCCGTCCGGCAGGGCCAGCGGGGTCGGGACGGGGGAGGTGCCGAGGCCGAGCGTGCCGAGGCCGAGCGGGAGCAGGGCCGGGACGGGGGTCGTCCGGACGCCGTCCGGGCCGACCCGCAGGGGGGCGAGGTGGCCGCAGTTGACCACGTCGACCTGCGCGCCGCCGTCCCGGTGCTGGAGCAGCAGCGCGGTCGCGAACAGCTCCTCGTCGCCGCGGGCCGCCGCCAGCCGGACCAGCTGCCGGTCGAGCCGGGCGGCCAGCTCGCCCAGGTCGGCGGTCTCGTGCGCCTGCGAGCGGAAGCAGCCCAGCAGCTCGGTGACGGTCTGCACGGCCTGCAGCCCCTTGCCCCGGACGTCCCCGATCAGCACCCGCGTCCCGTGCGGGGTGCGCACCGCCTCGAAGAAGTCGCCGCCGACGCCGGTGCCCGCCGTCGCCGGCTGGTAGTGCCCGACCAGCCGCAGCTCGCCGAGCCGTCCCGGGATCGGGTGCAGCACGGCCTGCTGGAGGGCGACCTCGTTCGCCCGGACGCGGGCCAGCCGCTCCGACTGCTGGCGCCGGCTCCACGCCACCAGGCCCATCACCGCGCCCACCGCCAGCGCGGCCACCGCCGCTCCCGGACGGTCCGCGACCCGTCCGCCCGCCAGCGCGACCAGCAGCAGGTGCTGTGCCCCGGCCGCGCCCGCCACCGTCAGCGACACCACCGGGCGGCCCAGCAGCATCGCCACCAGCGCGACCGCGCCGCAGGACACCCACAGCACCGTCTCCAGCTCCCGGTGGCCGGCCTCGCCGGTCAGCAGCGAGGTGCTGCCCGGCACGGCCTGCGCCAGCACCCCGCCGAACAGGATCGACGCCGGGTACAGCGCCGACGCCGCCGCCCGCCGCTGCCGGGGCAGCGCCGCCAGGAAACCGGCCAGGTACGGGATCTGCGCGACGACCAGGCCGAAGCCCACCAGCACCGAGACCGCGCCCGCCACCAGCGCCGCCTGCCCGGCGCCGGCCGGCAGGAAGTGCAGCGCGGCCAGGCCCACCGCGGCCAGCGGCAGGCCCAGGGAGGAGCTGGTCAGCGGGGTCAGCCGCCAGTGCCGGGCCACCAGCCCGGCCGCCAGCATGCCCAGCCCGTACCCCGACATCGCCAGGGTCACGTGCGCGATCGTCACGCCGCGCTGCAGCAGCAGCACCGGGACGGTCGCGGTCAGTCCGAGCTGGGCGAAGCCCAGCGTCGCGCCCGCCGCCACCGCCCCGCCCGCCGCGCGGGCCGGCACCCCCGGCACCGGCGGGCCCGGCCGCCGCGCCAGCCGCACCGTCCGCACCCGGCAGGCCGCGAGCAGCAGCACCGCCGCGCCCAGCAGCGCCCCCACCAGCGGGTCCGACCAGTCGCGCAGCGGGCCCAGCTCCAGGCCCGCCACGCCGAGCAGCGCCGCGAGCGCCACCCCCGGGCCGCACACCGGGGTCACCGGGGCCGACGAGCGCGGCAGGCGGTCGCGCGGCAGCAGCCGCAGCGCGGCCAGCAGCAGCAGGCCGGCCGCCGCCGGGAGCACCGACTCGCCGATCCGCCAGCCGGCCACGGTGTCGATCCGCACCGCGACGTTCGCGCCCAGCACGAACGCCGTCGCGACCCCCGCGATCGCGCCGCCCACCACCCGGGTGATCCGTCCCGGCAGGTTCAGCACCGGCACGGACGCCAGGGCGGCGATCAGCACCCCGGCGGAGCCGGCGTCCTCCACCGTCCGCCCGAGCAGGTACGCCCAGGGGCGCTGCGCCGAGACCGTGACCGCCCCGCCCGCCACCATCACCCCCAGCGCCCACCGCAGCACCCGCGGCCACCCCCACAGGTCCACCGCCCGCCCGGCCAGCAGGAACGCCGCCAGCATCGCCAGCGCCGACCCCAACTGCGAGGCGACCGTCGCCCCCCGCCCCAGCCCGAACTCCACGACGGCCCCCGCGGCCGTGGCGCCGCGCAGCAGCGGCAGCAGCACGCACAGCGAGGCGGCCGCCACGAGCAGCAGCCGGACGGCGCGCCGGGGGGTGCCGCTCACGGAGGTCTCCTTCGGCAGGTCGGTGGGAAGCAACGCTCTCAGAGACCCGGAGCGACCAGAAGGGAAGAAGGTCACATAAGTCATATTTATCGCTTACCGGGCATCTGCCAAGCATCGGCCCCCGCGACCCGTCCGGCGCTCCGGCGGTGGCAGGATTCCCGAGCACGCACAGCACGCACAGCACGCACAGCACGCACAGCACGCACAGCACGCACAGCACGGACAGCACGGACGAGGAACCGGAGGGCCCGTGAACGGTCAGGACGCACCCGCACCCGCACCCGCGGCCGGATTCGGCGTCTTCGCGCTGGAGGCCGACTGGCCCCGGTCGCGGCAGGTCATGGGGCACGGGCACGACCGGGTCACCGGCGACGTCCACGTGCACCTGTGGTTCGGCTCCCCGACCTTCGACGCGGAGGCCGAGCACGTCACGGTCCTGAGCGCCTCGCCGGGCAGCCCCGAGGTCGCGGAGAGCCTGGAACGGGACCTCGACCTCTACCTCGGCCTGGGCGAGGACCTCCCGGGCGGCCTGCCGGCCCCCGAGCCGGTCACGGTCACCGTGGACGGGACGCCCCTGGCGTTCGCGTGCTGGCGCGAGGCCGACGGGCCCCACTGGGTGGCGCGGGGGTCCCACGGCGGCACCGAGCTGGTGCTCTCCGGCTCGGCCGGTCCCGGCGGGCTCAGGCTGGCCCGGGTGGCCGACCTGGCCGCGTTCACCAACCCGTTCGCGGCCGCCATGGCGGACTTCCCGGTGGCCGGGAGCTGATCCCCCCGTGCGGCGGCCGGGCCCCGGCCGTCCACCCGCCCGGCACCCGTCCACGGGGTGGAATGCGCGGCGGCCGGGCCAGCGCGTCGCTAGCGTGCGAGGGCCGTTGACCGAACGTCACCCCGGAGGGCCGCGCCTTGATGCTCACGACCGATTCCCACCCCGCCGTGCTGGCCGCGATCGCCGGGGAGTGCGCGGCGCTCGGCTTCGCGATGTCCTGCGACACCACCACCGGGCGGCTGCTGCGCACGCTCGCGGCGGCCCGGCCCGGCGGCCGGGTGCTGGAGCTGGGCACGGGCGCCGGAGCGGGGACGAGCTGGCTGCTGAGCGGGATGGACGCGGCGGCCCGGCTGACCAGCGTGGAGCTGGACGCGGAGGTCGCGGCGGTCGCGGCCGCCCGGCTGGGCGCGGACCCGCGGCTGGAGCTGGTGGTGGGCGACGGCGCGGAGCTGATCGACGCGCTGGAGCCGGGCGGCTTCGACCTGGTCTTCGCGGACACCTGGCCGGGCAAGTTCCACCACCTCGACCAGGCGCTGGCCCTGCTCGCCCCGGGCGGCGCCTACCTGGTCGACGACCTGCTGCCGCAGCCGACCTGGCCGGACGACCACGCCGGGGCCGTCACCGCGCTGGTCGAGCGGCTGACCGGCCACCCCGACCTGCACGCCACCTACCTGGACTGCTCGACCGGCCTGCTGCTGGCGACCCGCCGCCCGTGACGTAGGCCGTTGGGGCGGCCACGGGCGTGGGGCCGGTGCGGGCGGGCCGGCCGGCCCTACGGTGGCCGCCATGTGGCAGGACATGTTCGACGCGGGGATCTCGTACGGCGAGAAGGCGGTCCGCACGGTGCTGGTCTACCTGGCGCTGCTGGTCCTGCTGCGGCTGATCGGCAAGCGCGGCCCGGCGCAGCTGAACACCTTCGACCTGGTGGTGATGCTGTTGCTGTCGAACGTGGTGCAGAACGCGGTGATCGGGAACGACGACTCGGTCTCCGGCGGCCTGTTCGGCGCGGTGGTGCTGCTGCTCGCGGACTGGGTGCTGGTGCGGCAGGCGGCCCGCCGGGACTGGTTCAACCGGCTGCTGAACGGGACGCCGACGGTGCTGGCCCGGGACGGGGCGTACGACCGGCGGACGATCGCGCGGCAGGGGATCCGGACGGCGGACCTGGACGTGGCGGTCCGGCAGCAGGGCGGCGACGCGGTCGAGGAGACCGCGCTGATCGTGCTGGAGCCGGGCGGGACGCTGCTGGTGGAGCTGAAGGGCGGCGACCAGGTCGCGGACAAGGCCGACGTGGCGGCGATCCGGGCCGCGCTGGCCGCGATCGAGGCCCGGCTGCCCGCCGCCGAGTGAGCGGTTCGCACCGGTTCGGGAGGAGCGTCGCGTGGCCGCCGGGGCGCTGCTCCGGTTCCACCGGGCGGACGTCACCGGCCTGATCCACCTGTACGTCCCGGGCGTCTTCACCTCCTTCGCGCTCTCCCGGATCGGCGTGGTCCGGCACTGGAACCGCGCGCTCGCCGCCGAGAGCGACCCGGCGGTGCGCACCGCCGGCCGGCCGGGCGGCCAAGCGGAGAAGGCGGGGGCGTGAACAGTGGGTGAACTCCCGGCGTACGACGGCGTGTCGGGGGACTGACGCAGCGTCAGGCCGCGCGGCCCGCCGACCCCCGCAACCTGCCGCGCAGCGGCGCGAGCTGACGGCCCGTCGGCCCGCACCGCCCGCCCGCGCCCCCGCGCCGGGCCGCCCCGGCCGTCCCCGCCTCCGGCTCCGCGCCCGCCCCGGCCGGTAAACTTGCCCAGGTTGTCGCGCTTTCGACGCCTTCGGTTGACCGCCGGGGAACCCAGGACGAGGACCGTTGCAGCCATGATCACCGCCCCCGCCACCGCGCTGTTCCGGGCCCAGGACGCACCCGCTCCGCGCACCCTGGTCGACCTGCTGGCGGCCACCGCCGCCGCCCACCCGCAGGAGCCGGCGCTGGACGACGGGCGCGAGACGCTGAGCTACGTCGCGCTGCTCGCCGAGGTCGAGCGGGTCCGCCGCCACCTCGCCAGGGCCGGCGTCGGCCTCGGCGACCGGGTCGGCGTCCGGGTCCCGTCCGGCGGCAACCAGCTGTACGTGGCGATCCTGGCGGTGCTCGCCGCGGGCGCCGCGTACGTGCCCGTCGACTTCGAGGACCCGGACGAGCGGGCCGAGCTGGTCTTCGGCGAGGCCGACGTCAACGCCGTGATCGGCGCCGAGTACGCCCTCGACCGGGTCAAGCCGTCCGGCCACGACGCCCGGGAGCCCGGCCCGGAGCACGACGCCTGGATCATCTTCACCTCCGGCTCCACCGGCAAGCCCAAGGGCGTCGCCGTCACCCACCGCAGCGCCGCCGCCTTCGTCGACGCCGAGGCCGCGATGTTCCTGCGGGACGAGCCGATCGGCCCCGGGGACCGGGTGATGGCCGGGCTGTCGGTGGCCTTCGACGCCTCCTGCGAGGAGATGTGGCTGGCCTGGCGGCACGGCGCCTGCCTGGTGCCCGTCCCGCGCGCGCAGGTCCGCTCCGGCGCCGACCTCGGCCCGTGGCTGGCCGAGCAGGAGATCACCGTGATCTCCACCGTCCCGACGCTGGCCGCGCTCTGGCCCGCCGAGGCGCTGGACGAGGTCCGGCTGCTGATCTTCGGCGGCGAGGCCTGCCCGCCCGAACTCGCCGAACGCCTGGTCACCGAGGGCCGCGAGGTGTGGAACACCTACGGCCCCACCGAGGCCACCGTGGTCGCCTGCGGCGCCCTGCTGACCGGCCGGGCCCCGATCCGGATCGGCCTGCCGCTGGACGGCTGGGAGCTCGCCGTCGTCGACGGGGCCGGCGAGCCCGTCCCGATGGGCGGCAGCGGCCAGCTGGTGATCGGCGGCGTCGGCCTGGCCCGCTACCTCGACCCGGCCAAGGACGCCGAGAAGTACGCCCCGCTGGAGTCCCTCGGCTGGGAGCGCGCCTACCGCTCCGGCGACCTGGTCCGCGCCGAACCCGAGGGCCTGGTCTTCCTCGGCCGCGCCGACGAGCAGATCAAGCTCGGCGGTCGCCGGATCGAACTGGGGGAGGTGGACGCCGCGCTGCAGGCGCTGCCCGCCGTCTCCGGCGCGGCCGCCGCCGTCCGCACCGCCCGCGGCGGCAACCAGCTGCTGGTCGGCTACCTGGTCGCCCAGGACGGCTTCGACCGGGACGCCGCCGTCACCCGGCTGCGCGCCGAGCTGCCCGCCGCGCTCGTCCCGCTGCTCGCCACCGTCGACCACCTGCCCACCCGCACCTCCGGCAAGGTCGACCGGGACGCGCTGCCCTGGCCGCTGCCCGAACTGGAGGGCACCGGCCCCGCCGAGCAGCTGTACGGCACCGAGGCCTGGCTCGCCGAGCAGTGGGAGCGGATCCTCGGCGCCCCGGTGCGCGGCGCCGACGACGACTTCTTCGCGATCGGCGGCGGCTCGCTTGCCGCGGCGCAGCTCACCACCCTGCTGCGCGCCCGCTACCCGGCCGCCTCCGTCCTCGACATCTACCAGCAGCCCACCCTGCGCAAGCTCGCCCGGCTGCTGGAGAGGTCCGCCCAGGCCGAGGGCCCGGCCCGCGAGGTCACCCCGACCCCGCGCCGCGCCCAAGCCCTGCAACTGCTGCTCACCCTGCCGCTGGCCACCCTCACCGGCCTGCGCTGGAGCCTCGCCCTCGGCGTCCTCGGCACCCTGCTGAACCTGCTCGGCGACTACCCGTGGGCCCCCACCGCGCCCTGGTGGCTGCTGGCCGCCGGCGCCGTGCTGCTGTACTCCGCGCCCGGCCGCCTCGCCCTCGCCGCCGGCGGCGCCCGGCTGCTGCTGCGCGGCGTCGGCCCCGGCAGCCACCCGCGCGGCGGCTCCGTCCACCTGCGGCTGTGGACCGCCGAACGGCTCGCCGAGGCCACCGGCGCCACCGCGCTCTCCGGCTCCTGGCTGATCCGCTACGCCCGCGCGCTCGGCTGCCGGGTCGCCCCCGACGTCGACCTGCACGCCCTGCCGCCCGTCACCGGCCTGCTCCGGCTCGGCAAGGGCTGCGCCGTCGAGAACGAGGTCGACCTGTCCGGGTACTGGCTGGACGGCGACCGGCTGGAGATCGGCGCGCTGCGGATCGGCGCCGGCGCCGTGGTCGGCACCCGCTCGACCCTGCTGCCCGGCGCCAAGATCGGCAAGCGGGCCGAGATCGCCCCCGGCTCCGGCGTCACCGGCTCCGTCCCCACCGGCCAGCGCTGGGCCGGCGCCCCCGCCGTCAAGACCGGCAAGGCCGAACGCGGCTGGCCCAAGCAGCGCCCCCCGCGCACCCCGCGCTGGGCCGCCGTCTACGGCGCCACCGGCTTCGCCCTCACCCTGCTGCCGCTGCTCGCCGCGCTGCCCGCGCTGCTGGTCGCCGGGCGGTTCGTCCACCCGGGCGACGACCTGGCGGCGGCCCTGCGCGGCGCCCTGCTCGCCCTCGTCCCGGCCACCCTCGCCTACGGGCTGGCCTACGCCGCTCTGGTGCTGGCCGGCGTCCGCCTGCTCTCGCTCGGCCTGCGCACCGGCTACCACCCGCTGCACGGCCGCACCGGCTGGCAGGCCTGGACGGTCAGCCAGCTGATGGACCTGGCCCGCGAGACGCTGTTCCCGCTGTACGCCGGACTGATCACCCCGGTGTGGCTGCGGCTGCTCGGCATGCGGGTCGGCAAGGGCGCCGAGGTCTCCACCGTGCTCGCGCTGCCCAGCCTGACCAAGGTCGGCGACGGCGCGTTCCTCGCCGACGACACCCTGATCGCCCCGTACGAGCTCGGCGGCGGCTGGGTGCGGATCGGACGGGCCGAGATCGGCGAGCGGGCCTTCCTCGGCAACTCCGGGATGACCGCGCCCGGCCGGGCCGTGCCCGACGGCGGCCTGGTCGGGGTGCTCTCCGCGACCCCGAAGAAGGCCAAGCGCGGCAGCTCCTACCTGGGCATGCCGCCGGTCAGGCTGCCCCGGGCCGCCGACACCGCCGACCTCGCCCTCACCTACGAGCCGCCCGCCCGGCTGCGCTGGGCCCGCGGCCTGACCGAACTGGCCCGGATCGTCCCGGTGTTCGCCTCCGCCGGCCTGGCCGTGCTCACCGCCGCCGCGCTCTGCGCGCTCGGACGGCCGCTGCTCTCCGGCCCGGTGCTGCTCGGCGCCGGCCTGCTGGCCTGCCTGGTCTCGGCCGCCGCCAAGTGGCTGCTGGTCGGCCGGTTCCGGGCGGTCGAGCACCCGCTGTGGTCCGGCTTCGTGTGGCGCAACGAGCTCGCCGACACCTTCACCGAGGTGCTCGCCGTGCCCTGGCTGGTCGGCCGCACCGCCGGCACCCCGCTGATGAACCTGTGGCTGCGCGCCCTCGGCGCGAAGATCGGCCGCGGCGTGTGGTGCGAGAGCTACTGGCTGCCCGAGGCCGACCTGGTCACCCTCGGCGACGGCGTCAGCGTCAACCGCGGCAGCGTGCTGCAGACCCACCTCTTCCACGACCGGATCATGAGGCTGGATACTGTGGAGCTCCGCGCGGGCGCCACCCTCGGCCCGGGCGGGATCGTGCTGCCCGGCAGCACCGTCGGCGAGCGCGCCACCCTCGGCCCGGCCTCCCTGGTGATGCGCGCCGAGACGGTGCCCGCCGACACCCGCTGGCTCGGCAACCCGATCGAAGCCTGGCAGACCCCGTGACCACCCCCGCGCCAGGAGGAACCCCACCGGTGAGCCCCAAGCAGGCCCCCGTCGCCGACCCGTACTTCCCCCGGCACGGGGACCCGCGCTACCGGGCGCACCGGTACGAGATCGCCCTCGACTACCGGCCCGGGCCCAACCGGCTGGCCGCCTCCGCCCGGATCGCCGCCATCGCCGGACCCGAACCGCTGCGCGAGTTCACCCTCGACCTCGCCGACTTCCGGATCGGCAAGGTGCTGGTCGACGGCAGGCCCGCGCACTACGCCCACCGGGACGGCAAGCTCCGGGTCAAGCCCGCCAAGGCCCCCGCCGCCGGCGCCGTCTTCACCTGCGAGGTGCACTGGTCCGGCAACCCGCGCCCGGTCCGCAGCCCCTGGGGCGGCCTCGGCTTCGAGGAGATCACCGACGGCGCGCTGGTCGCCTCCCAGCCCACCGGCGCCCCGTCCTGGTTCCCCTGCAACGACCGCCCCGCCGACAAGGCCGCCTACCAGCTGACCGTCACCACCGCCACGCCCTACGCCGTGGTCACCGGCGGCCGGCTGCTCAGCCGCACCACCCGCTCCTCCGCCACCACCTGGGTGTACGAGCAGCCCGCGCCCACCGCCAGCTACCTGGTCGGCCTGGCGATCGCCCCGCTGCGCCAGGTGCCGCTGGCCGAGCGGGCCCCCGGCACCGTCCCGCAGAGCGGCTGGGTGCCGCAGCCGCTGGCCGCCCGGTTCGAGCACGACTTCGCCCGGCAGCCGCAGATGATGCGCCTGTTCGAGGAGCTGTTCGGCCCGTACCCGTTCGACGGGTACACCGTCGCCGTGGTCGACGAGGACCTGGACGTCCCGGTCGAGGCGCAGGGCATGGCCACCTTCGGCCGCAACCACGTCGACGGGCGGCGCGGCTGGGAGCGGCTGGTCGCGCACGAGCTCGCCCACCAGTGGTTCGGCAACAGCGTCACCATCGCCGACTGGCGGCACATCTGGCTCAACGAGGGCCTCGCCAAGTACGCCGAGTGGCTGTGGTCCGAGCGCACCGGCGGCCCCACCGCCCAGCGCAGGGCCGCCGACGCCCACCGGCAGCTGCGCGCGCTGCCGCAGGACCTGGCGATCGGCGACCCCGGCAAGCGGCACATGTTCGACGACCGGGTCTACGAGCGCGGCGGCCTGACCGTGCACGCGGTGCGCTGCGCCCTCGGCGACGGCGAGTTCTTCCGGCTGCTGCGCGACTGGGCCACCGCCTACCGGCACGCCGTCGTCACCACCGCCGACTTCGCCGCGCACGCCGCCCGCTACACCGACCGCCCGCTCGGCCCGCTGCTCGACGCCTGGCTGCACCGGGGCGCGCTGCCCGACCTGCCCGTCCCGGAGCCCGCCGCGGCACCCCGGCCTGGTGTACTGGGGGGTACGGGCCGCGAGGCCGTCCGTCGCTTCCTGAAGGATCGAGGAACATGAGCACGCACTACGACGTGGTCGTCCTGGGCGCCGGCCCCGGCGGCTACACCGCCGCCGTCCGCTCCGCCCAGCTCGGCCTGCGCACCGCCGTCGTCGAGTCCACGTACTGGGGCGGCGTCTGCCTGAACGTCGGCTGCATTCCCTCGAAGGCCCTGCTGCGCAACGCCGAGCTCGCGCACACCGTCCTCAACGAGGCCGAGCTGTACGGGATCCGGGTCGACGGCAAGGTGTCCTTCGACTACGGCAAGGCGTTCAGCCGCTCCCGGCAGGTCGCCGACGGCCGGGTCAAGGGCGTCCACTACCTGATGAAGAAGAACGGCATCACCGAGTACGACGGCCGGGGCACCTTCGTCGACGACCACACCCTGCAGATCGCGCTGAACGGCGGCGGCTTCGAGGTCGTCACCTTCGACCACTGCGTCATCGCGGCGGGCGCCACCACCCGGCTGCTGCCCGGCACCTCGCTCAGCGAGCGGGTCGTCACCTACGAGGAGCAGATCCTCAGCGAGGACCTGCCGGAGTCGATCGTCATCGCGGGCGCCGGCGCGATCGGCGTCGAGTTCGCGTACGTGCTGCACAACTACGGCGTCAAGGTCACCATCGTCGAGTTCCTGGACCGGATGGTGCCGCTGGAGGACGCCGACGTCTCCGCCGAACTCGCCAAGCAGTACCGCAAGCTGGGCATCCAGGTGCTCACCTCCACCCGGGTCGACGCCATCGACGACTCCGACCCGAACAAGCCGGTGAAGGTCACCGTCACCCGGGACGGCAAGCAGGAGGTGCTGGAGGCCGACAAGGTCCTGCAGGCGATCGGCTTCGTGCCGAGGGTGCACGGCTACGGCCTGGAGGTCACCGGCGTGCAGCTCACCGAGCGCGGCGCGATCGCGGTCGACGGGCGCGGCCGCACCAGCGTCGAGCACATCTTCGCGATCGGCGACGTCACCGCGAAGCTGATGCTCGCGCACGCCGCCGAGGCGATGGCCGTGATCGCCGCCGAGACCATCGCCGGGGCGGAGACGATGGAGATCGACTTCGTGATGGTCCCGCGCGCCACCTACTGCCAGCCGCAGGTCGCCAGCTTCGGCTACACCGAGGCGCAGGCCCGGGAGCAGGGCTACGCGGTCAAGGTCGCCAAGTTCCCGTTCACCGCGAACGGCAAGGCGCACGGCATCGGGCACCCGGTCGGCTTCGTCAAGGTGATCAGCGACGAGACGCACGGCGAACTGCTCGGCGCCCACCTGATCGGCCCCGAGGTCACCGAGCTGCTGCCCGAGCTGACCCTGGCCCAGCAGTGGGACCTGACCGTGCACGAGGTCGGCCGCAACGTGCACGCCCACCCGACGCTGGGCGAGGCCGTCAAGGAGGCCGTCCACGGCCTGGCCGGTCACATGATCAACATGTAGGACCGCGTCCGGCTCCGCCGTCCGGGTGAGCGCCCGCCGCCCCGGTGCCTCCCGCCGGTACGGGGGCGCGCCGGGGCGGGTACGTCTTCCGGCCCCGACGCCGTGAGGAGCCCCCGATGGACGCCCCCGCCCCCTACCTGACGGTCGACGAGCGCGCCGAGGTCGGCCGCGCCGCCCGCCGGCGGGCCCCCCGCTCCACCGCCGGGCACTGGCGCCCCGCCGCCGACCGGCCCGACCCGGTCGCGGTGCTGCGCGCCCAGGCCGCCGACCGGCTGCCCGACCTGGTGCCGATCCGCACCGGCCGGATGGCCGCGTCCCCGTTCGCCTTCCTGCGCGGCGCCGCCGCCGTGATGGCCGGCGACCTCGCCGGCGCGCCCGACAGCGGCCTGACCGTCCAGCTCTGCGGCGACGCCCACCTGGTCAACTTCGGGCTGTTCGCCTCGCCCGAACGCGCCCTGCTGTTCGACCTGAACGACTTCGACGAGACGCTGCCCGGCCCGTTCGAGTGGGACGTCCAGCGCCTCGCCGCCAGCCTCGCCGTCGCCGCCCGGGAGAACGGCGAGGGCCCCGAGGAGGCCCACCGGGTCGTGCTGGAGGCCGTCCGGGCCTACCGCGAGCACGTCCGCGCACTCGCCGCGCTCGGCGAACTCCCGGTCTGGTACCGGCGGATCGACGCCGACGACCTGCTCGCCGACCTCAGGGGCCGGCCCCGCAGGCAGGTCGAGGCCAGCCTCACCGCCGCCCGCCGCCGCGACAGCCTGCAGGCCGCCGGCAAGCTCACCGAGACCACCGCGGACGGCCGCCGCCGCTTCAAGGACCAACCCCCGCTGATCGAGCACGTCGGCTTCGACACCGACGAGGTGCACGGCATGCTCGCCGACTACCGGGCCACCCTCCCCGAGGAGCGCGGCCGGCTGCTCGACCGCTACCGGTACGTCGACACCGCCCGCAAGGTGGTCGGCGTCGGCAGCGTCGGCACCCGCTGCTTCGTCGTCCTGCTCCAGGGTCGGGACGCCGACGACCCGCTGGTGCTCCAGGTCAAGGAGGCCCAGGCGTCCGTCCTGGAGCCCTACGCCGGACCCGGCCGGTACGCCCACCACGGGCAGCGGGTGGTCGCCGGGCAGCGGCTCACCCAGGCCGCCGGCGACATCTTCCTCGGCTGGATGACCGGCCCGGCCGGCCGGCACTTCTACTGGCGCCAGCTGCGCGACATGAAGGGCTCCGCCGAGGTCGGCGAGATGACCACCCGCGGCCTGCGCGCCTACGCCGCGCTCTGCGGCGCCGCCCTGGCCCGCGCCCACGCCCGCTCCGGCGACCGGATCGCGATCGCCGCCTACCTCGGCCGCGGCGACACCTTCGACCGCGCGATCGCCGCCTTCGCCCACCACTACGCCGAGCTCAACGCCGCCGACCACGCCCGGCTCACCGCGGCCGTCGCCGCCGGCGAGGTGCAGGCCGAGAACGCCTGAGCCGCCCCCGGTTTGCGCTCCGCCCGGCCGCGGGGGCTGATGGAAGCGGCAACGTCCACCACACCGCAGGAGGCAACCGTGAGTCACCACAAGTCGAACAAGGCGGTCGAGGGCGACCCCGACAGCGGCCACGGCGGCGGCCTGCCGCGCCGCCCCGACGAGGCGGAGCTGGCGGAGCGCACCGAGGAGGACCGCGCGGAGGCCGGTCTGGAGCCCGACCCCGGCGGCGACGGGGACGGCGACGGCGGGGGAGACGGCGAGGGGGACGGGGACGGGGCGGTGTAGCGGGGGCCGTCGCGCGGTCGCGCCCCCGGCCTGGCATATGCCAATCCGGGGGCGCGGTGTTTCGGTTCGGCGGCTGTCGGCCACGCGCTCCAGTGCTGGAATGTGAAGGAGGCGTGTGCACATGATCACCGAGCAGCAGTTCCGTTCCATGCAGGACCAGCCCGTCCACGACGCGGACGGAAACAAGATCGGCAAGGCCGATCACCTCTACCTCGACGACACCACCGGAAAGCCCGAGTGGGTCAGCGTGAAGACCGGCTGGTTCGGCTCGAACGAGACGTTCGTCCCGGTCCGGGACGCCCGCGTAGTCGACGGCCACATCCAGGTGCCCTACGCCAAGGAGAAGGTCAAGGACGCGCCCAACGTGGACGTCGACAGCGGCGGACACCTCTCCGAGCAGGAGGAGCACCGGCTGTACGAGCACTACGGCATCGCCTGGGACGACGCCTGGAAGGCCGCCAACCAGCCCGGTGAGGGCGGCTGGGCCCACGGGCAGCAGGGCGGCACGGCGGCGGGCGCCGCCGGAGCGGCCGGAGCGGCCGGAGCCGCCGGTGCGGCGACGGGCCGATCCACCGGCAAGGGTGCGGCCGGGACCAGTCCCTCCGACACCCGCCTGACCGGCACCCCCGCCGCGCCCACCACCGCCGGGACGTCCTCCGGCAAGATCGGGGCCGCCGGGACCGCCGGAGCCGCCGGGGCTGGTGCCACGGGTGCCGCCGCCGGGACCTCCCGCCACGCGGCCGGCGGGATGACCGACCGGTCGAAGCGGGGCGACGACGCGATGACCCGCTCGGAGGAGCGGCTGCACGTCGGCGTCGAGCGCTACGAGACCGGGCACGCCCGGCTGCGCAAGTACGTCGTCACGGAGGAGGAGCGGCACACCGTTCCGATCCGGCACGAGGAGGTCCGGGTCGAGCGCGAGCCGATCACCGAGGCCAACCGGGGCGAGGCGCTGTCCGGCGAGCCCATCTCGGAGGCCGAGTACGACGTGACCCTGCACGGCGAGCGCCCGGTGGTGCGCACCGAGGCCGTGCCGGTGGAGCGGGTGCGGCTGGTGACCGAGGAGCACGTCGAGGAGCGGACCGTCACCGGCGAGGTCCGCAAGGAGCGGATCGAGGCCGAACTCCCGGACGGCGAGCACACGCTGCCGCCGACCACCGGGAAGGACACCCCGGGGCAGGGGCGCCACCGCTGACCCCCTCCGGCGGGGAGCGGCCCCAGGGCCGCTCCCCACCGGGTCGGGCGCTCCACCCCGCGCCGAGCTAGCCCCGCAGCACCGGGCGCCCCGCCGCCAGGTGGTCGTACAGGCGGTCGCCGTGCACGCCCGGGGCGTCGAAGCAGGTGTCCTCCCGCTCGCCGTCGGCGAGCAGGACCCCGGGGACGAGGACCTCGGCGGCGGGCGGGGCGGCCACCTCGCGGCCGAGTTCGGCCAGGGCGTACGGCGGGGCGAGGACGGGGCCGGGCAGCGCGCCGCCGACCAGGTCCGGGAAGAAGCCGGCGGAGAGCACGGTGACCCCGGCGGCCAAGTCGCCGCCGATCATCACCAGCTTGTCGGTCATGTGGCCGACGAACGCCCCCACCCGGACGTTCCCGCGCACCAGCAGCTTGGCGTCGCCCTCCAGGTGCACGGCGGCCGCGGTCAGGTCGCCGAGCACGACCAGGGCCGGGCAGCCGTCGTCCACGTTGAGGATCGCGCCCTCCACCGTCAGGTCGCCGTCGACGACCAGCCCGGTGCCGTACGCCTCCAGCGCGTCCAGGTCGAGCGGGCCGGCGACGGACAGGGCGCCGGAGTGGACGTCGTAGGTCTCGTCGTAGAGGTTCTCGTAGCTGGAGGCGGGCAGGGCGCGGGAGTCGAAGAGTGCGACGCATGCGTCCCAACTCGTCGGCACGGCAGTGATGTTCATGCCCCGTAGGGTGGCACGCGGCACTGTCGGCGGATGTGCCGGAGTCCCCGTCGGCGGGTGTCGGCGGGGGCTCCGGGCGGGCGGGGTCAGGACGGGTCGGGGCGGCCGATCGAGCAGATCAGTTCGCCGTCCTCGGCGTCCGCGACGATGGTGTCGCCCGGGCGCAGGTCGCCGCCGAGCAGCATGGTGGCGAGGCGGTTGTCGAGCTGGGTCTGGATGGTGCGGCGCAGCGGGCGGGCGCCGAACTCGGGCTGGTGGCCCTTGTCGACCAGCCAGTCCTTGGCGGCGGTGGTCACCTCCAGCTCCATCCCCTGGGCCCTGACCCGGCGTTCGGAGTCGGCCAGCATCAGGTCGACGATCCGCATCAGGTCGTCGGCGTCCAGCGCGTCGAAGACGATGATGTCGTCGATCCGGTTGAGGAACTCGGGCAGGAAGCGCCCGCGCAGCTCCTCCATCAGCCGGTCGCGGATCTCCTCGGTCTCGCCCTTGTGCGAGAGGATCAGCTGCGAGCCGATGTTGGAGGTCATGATGACCACGGTGTTGCGGAAGTCGACGGTGCGGCCCTGCGCGTCGGTCAGCCGCCCGTCGTCGAGGACCTGCAGCAGCGCGTTGAACACGTCCGGGTGGGCCTTCTCGACCTCGTCGAACAGCAGCACGCTGTACGGGCGGCGGCGGACCGCCTCGGTGAGCTGGCCGGCCTCCTCGTAGCCGACGTACCCGGGCGGGGCGCCGACCAGGCGGGAGACGGTGTGCTTCTCCTGGAACTCGCTCATGTCGAAGCGGACCAGCCGGTCCTCGTCCCCGAAGATCAACCCGGCCAGGGCCTTGGCGAGTTCGGTCTTGCCGACGCCGGTGGGGCCGAGGAACAGGAAGGAGCCGACCGGCCGGTCCGGGTCGGCCATGCCGGCCCGGCTGCGGCGGACCGCCTCGGAGACCGCGACCACCGCCCTGTCCTGGCCGATCACCCGGGCGTGCAGCTCGTCCTCCAGCTTCAGCAGCCGGGCCTTCTCGTCCTCGGTCAGCTGGGAGACCGGGATGCCGGTCTGCCGGGAGAGCACGTCGGCGACGTCGTCGACGGTCACCGAGACCACGCCCTCGCGGCGCTCCTCGATCTCGGCGGTCTGCGCCTCCAGGTCGGCGATCCGGACCTTCAGTTCGGAGGCGCGGGAGAAGTCCTCGGCGGCCACCGCCTCGTCCTTCTCGCGGCGCAGCTTGGCGAGTTCGTCCTCGCGGCCGATCACCTCGGTGGAGCGGCCCAGGCCGCGCAGCCGGACCCGCGCGCCGGCCTGGTCGACCAGGTCGATCGCCTTGTCGGGCAGGAAGCGGTCCGAGACGTACCGGTCGGAGAGGTCGGCGGCGGCGCGCAGCGCCTCGTCGGTGAAGCGGACCTGGTGGTGCGCCTCGTACGAGTCGCGCAGGCCCTCCAGGATCTGCACGGTCTCCTCGACCGAGGGCTCCGGGATCAGCACCGGCTGGAAGCGGCGCTCCAGCGCCGGGTCCTTCTCGATGTGCTTGCGGTACTCGTCGGTGGTGGTGGCGCCGATGACGTGCAGTTCGCCCCGGGCCAGCGCGGGCTTGAGCATGTTGCCCGCGTCCATCGCGCCCTCGCCGCCGGCGCCCGCGCCGACCACGGTGTGCAGCTCGTCGATGAACAGGATGGTGGAGTCGGCGGCCTCGCGGACCTCGTCGATGACGTTCTTCAGCCGCTCCTCGAACTCGCCCCGGTACTTGGAGCCGGCCACCAGGCCGGACAGGTCGAGCGAGACCACCCGCCGGTCCTTCAGGGTGGACGGCACGTCGCCGGTGACGATCCGCTGGGCCAGGCCCTCGACGATCGCGGTCTTGCCGACGCCCGGCTCGCCGATCAGCACCGGGTTGTTCTTGGAGCGGCGGGAGAGGATCTCGACGGTCTGCTCGATCTCCTCGGCCCGGCCGACCACCGGGTCCAGCCGGCCGAGCTTGGCGTCCTCGGTGAGGTCGCGGCCGTACTCGTCGAGGGTCGGCGTCCGGCTCTCGGCCCTGGCGGGCGCGCGCTCGCCGCGGGCGGCGGCCTCGGCGCCGCGCTGCAGCCGGGCCGGGTCCGCGCCCTGGGCGTTCAGCAGCTTGCCGGCCGCGGAGTCGGGGTCGCCGAGCAGCGCCGCCAGGACGTGCTCGGGCCCGATGTACGAGACGCCGGCGGCCTGCGAGCGGGCGTGCGCGCCGATCAGCACGCGTTTGGCCGCCGGGGTCAGGCCCGGGTCGACGGACGGGTCGGCCGAGCCGGACGGCAGGCTGCGTTCCAGCGCGGCGGCCAGCCGGTCCGGGTCGGCGCCCGCCTGGGCGAGCAGGCCGCGGGACGGGTCGACCTGGGTGGCGGCCCACAGCAGGTGCGGGGTGTCCAGATCGGCGCTGCCGTCCTCCTGGGCGCGCAGCTCGGCGCGGGCGATCAGGTCGCGGGCGGACTCGGTCAGCAGCCGCCCGATCGGGACGCGCTGGACGGCGGGCGGGGACGCGGCCGGATTGAGGCCGAAGAAGCGGTTCAGCAGGTCGGAGAAGGCGTCGTCGGAACCGAAGGAGCCGAAGCCGGGCATGGTCATCGTGCGGACACTCCCATGGGCGGAACGGGCAGCAGTCCCCCCGAACTATGCCAATCCGGGACACCGGTCGCTCAGCGGGGTGATCCGGACAGGTGGTGTACCCGCTTTCACGGCCGCCTCCCAGCCGGGGCTCAGGAACTCAGCCAGCTTCCAGGAACTTGGGACAGGCATTACCTGATCATGGGATTCTGATGACCAGCACGTTCCAGCGGGCACCCCGGGCCGCCGCCCGGGGTGCCCGCACGCGCCACCGGAGGGGGACAGGCCCATGCCGACCACGGACCGCGCCGCCAGGCGGCGGGGCGTCGACGCCCTGCTGCGGCGCTCCCCGCTCCAGCCCGTCTTCCGGGCCCGCGCCGCCCGCCGCCTCGCCGTCCTCGCCTACCACGGCGTCGACGACCCGGCCGCCTTCCGCGCCCAGATGGAACGCCTCGCCCGCACCGCCCGCCCGGTCGGCCTCGACGAGGTCACCCGGGCCGCCGAGCACCGCCGCCCGCTGCCCGCCCGCAGCGTGCTGGTCACCTTCGACGACGGCGACCACACCGTCCACAGCCGGGCCATGCCGCTGCTCGCCCGGCTCGGCATCCCCGCCGCCGCGTACGTCATCACCGACCTGATCGACGGCGACCGGCCCTACTGGTGGACCGAGGCCGCCCACCTGGTCGCCCACGGCGGCCGGGCCGAAGCGCTCCGCGGCCTCGGCCCGGCCGCCGCCGTCCGCCGGCTCAAGCACCTCGCCGACACCGAACGGCACGCCGCGCTCGCCGAGTTGCGCGCCACCGCCACGCAGCAGGCGCCCCGGCAGAGGCAGTTGACCAGCGGCGAACTGCGCGAACTGGTCGACGCCGGCATCGCGATCGGCAACCACACCGCCTCGCACCCCTGCCTCGACCGCTGCACCGACCCCGACGTCGACACCCAACTCGTCACCGCCCACGACAAGTTGACCGGCTGGCTGGGCCGCCAGCCGACCTCCTTCGCCTATCCCAACGGCAACCACGACCCGCGCGCCGAACGCGTGCTGCGCACCCTCGGGTACCGTACGGGATTCCTGTTCGACCACCGGCACGCCGAACTCGTCCCCACCCACCGGCTGCGGATCAGCCGGCTGCGGGTCAACTCGCACACCGGGCGGGACCGCTTCGACACCATCCTGTCCGGCCTGCACCCCGCCGTGCACCGGCTGCGCGGCGGCCGCTGAACTTCCGGAAGGGGGAGGGGAGATGGGGCCGGAGATCCACCGGACGCCCGAGCTGGACGGCGAAACCGTCCACGACTGGCGGGAGCTGGTCGACCAGGACCCGGACGGCTCGTGGTTCGCCGGGCCGGACTGGGTGCTCGCCTGGTGGCGCACCCTCGGCGCCGGGCAGGCCGGCGAGATCGCCGTCTGGCGCGGCCCCGACGGCCGGGCCGAAGCGGTGCTGCCGCTCGCCACCGCCCGGCTGCGGGCGCACCGCCGACTGCCCGTCGAGGTGCCCGCGCTCACCCTGCTCGGCTCCGGCCCGGGCGCCGCCGACCACTGCGGCCCCGCCGTCCGCCCGCACCGGCGCGCCGAGGTCGCCGGCTGGCTCGCCGACCGGGCCCGCCGGGAGACCCTCTGGCTCCCCAACCTCGACGCCGCCCACACCGACCTGCTGCCCCCCGGCAGCCGCCCCGTCGCCCGCACCGCCTGCCCGCGCGCCGACCTCGCCGACGGCCCCGACCGGCTCGGCTCCCGCGACTTCCGGGCCGCCAACCGGCGCGCCCACCGCCGCCTCGCCGCCGCCGGCGTCAGCTTCCACTGGCTGCCGCCCGGCACCGCGGAGCCGGAACTCCTCGACGAGCTGCTGCGCCTGCACCGGCTGCGCCGCGAAGCCGCCGCCGGCGGCGCCAGCAGCTTCACCGCCGACCGGCTCCCGCTGCACCGCCTGCTGCTCGCCCAGGCCGCTCCCGGACACGGGCCCGCCCTCCAGCTCGCCCGGCACCGCGACGAGGTGGTCGGCGTGCTGTACGGCTTCCGGTGGGCCGACCGGTTCGCCTACTACCAGACCGGCTGGGACCCGCGCTGGGCCGCCGATTCGCTGGGCACCGCGCTGGTCGACTCGGCGATCCGCAACAGCGCCGCCGAGGGCGTGCGCACCTTCGACTTCCTGCGCGGCGACGAGCCCTACAAGTACCGCTTCGGCGCGGTCGACCGCACCGACACCGGCTGGCTCCGCCCGCGCGGGCCGGGCGGAGCGCTGCTCGGCCTCAAACACCGGGTGCGCGGCGGGGGGTGAGCCGACGGCTCAGCCCTTGACGTCGCCGTCCAGGTAGACCCACTCGCCCTGGTGACGGACGAAGCGGCTGTGCTCGTGCAGCGACTCGGCCCGGCCGCCCGCCCGGTAGTGGGCGCGGAACTCGACGGTGCCCTCGGTGTGGAACGGGCCGCCCTCGCCCGTGCCCAGGATCTCCAGCCGCTCCCAGCGCAGCGCCGGGTCGAAGTCGACCGAGGCGGGCCGGGTGTCCGGGTGCCAGGAGCGCAGCAGGTACGGCTCGTCGCGGACCGCGAAGGCGCTGAACCGGGAGCGCATCAGCTGCTCGGCGCTGCCCGCGGCGGCCTCGCCGAGGTGCAGGCGGCCGCAGCAGTCGGCGTACCGGGCGGGCCGGCCGCAGGGGCAGTCGGTCGGGACGGCGGAGGCGGCGGTGGGTGTGCGTCGGCGGGCCATGGCGTCCATTATCGCGCGGCCGGGGCCCGGCCCCGCGGCGCGTGCGGCGACCCCGGTCGGGTCCCGCCCCGGTGCGAGCGCCGACCCCGGTCGGGCCCCGCCCCGGCGCGGCTCGGGCATGGCTCCCGGCATCGCGGGCAGGATGGGCGCGTGTCGTGCCCGGCACCCCGGAGGACGATGTCGACGAGGCGAAGGGAACCGCGATGAGCGACCACCACCACAACGTGCTGCTGCTCGGCTTCGACGACCAGGCGCGGTGCCGCCAGGCCTACGAGGAGGCGATGCACCTGCCCGGTGCCCGGCAGGTCGCGGTGCTGGAGCGGGACGCCGAGGGCATCGTCGACATCCCGGAGAGCCACATCCGCGGCGCGGGCGTCCCCACCGTCGGCTCGGGCCTGGTCGGCGGCCTGGTCGGGCTGCTCGGCGGCCCGATCGGCGTGCTGCTGGGCTTCGCCGCGGGCGCGGCGATCGGCAATGCCGCCGAGCAGGCCGAGATCACCGACGGCGGCGCGGGCCTGATCGTGCTCTCCTCGCGGGTCGACAACGGCAAGGCGCTGCTGGTGGTCGACCTGGCCGAGGAGGAGGAGGCGCCCGCCGACGGGTTGGCCGCGAAGTACGGCGTCCCGCTGGAGCGGCTCTCCGCCGAGCGGTTCGCCGAGCAGGTGCAGGCCGCCAAGGAGCGGGCCGAGCAGGACTGAACCCACCGGCCCGGCGCCCGGGCCTCCGGCCCCGGGCCGGGGCGGGCCGGGGCAGGCTCAGAAGTACGGCCGGTAGCCGTCCTTGAGCTTGTCGAGATCGCGCCGCTCGCGCTTGGTCGGCCGTCCGGCGCCCCGGTCCCGCTGGGCGACGGCGGCCGGCCGCTCCGCGCGGGGCGGCGGCGGGGGGCTGTGGTCGACGTAGCAGGTCTCGGCGACCGGCGCGCCGACCCGCTTGGCGATCGGGCGCACCACCTGGACGATCCGCTCCCGCCCCTCGACCCGCATCCGCACGTCGTCGCCCGGCTTGACGTGCTGCGCGGGCTTCGCGGTGGCCCCGTTCACCTTCACGTGCCCGGCCCGGCAGGCCGCGCCCGCCGCCGAGCGGGTCTTGATCAGCCGGACCGCCCAGATCCAGCTGTCGATCCGCACGCTCGCCTCGTCCGCACTCATGGCACGACTGTAGTCCCGCTCACGTTTTTGCAACTAGTTGCACGGCTGGTCCGCCGCGTCCTACCGTTGGGTAACAAATCCCGACCGGAGGCGTCGATGACCGCTGCGTACCCCCACCTGCTGGCCCCGCTCGACCTGGGCTTCACCACCCTGCCGAACCGGGTGGTGATGGGCTCCATGCACGTCGGCCTGGAGGAGGCGGAGCACGGCTTCGAGCGGATGGCCGCCTTCTACGCCGAGCGCGCCCGCGGCGGCGTCGGCCTGATCGTCACCGGCGGCATCGCCCCCAACGAGGCCGGCCGGCCCTGGGGCGGCGGCGCCAAGCTCACCACCGAGGCCGAGGCCGCCGAGCACCGCGCGATCACCGACGCCGTGCACGCCGAGGGCGGGAGGATCGCGCTGCAGATCCTGCACTTCGGCCGGTACGCGTACCACGAGGACCTGGTCGCCCCGTCCGCGCTGCAGGCGCCGATCAGCCCCCACGTCCCGCACGAGCTCACCGCCGAGGAGGTCGAGCGGACCATCGAGGACTTCGTCCGCTGCGCCGAGCTGGCCCGGACCGCCGGGTACGACGGCGTGGAGGTGATGGGCTCCGAGGGCTACCTGATCAACGAGTTCGTCGCCGCGCGGACCAACCGGCGCACCGACGAGTGGGGCGGCCCGTACGAGAACCGGATGCGCTTCCCGGTGGAGATCGTCCGGCGGGTGCGCGAGCGGGTCGGGCCGGACTTCATCCTGATCTACCGGCTCTCCATGCTCGACCTCGTCCCCGGCGGGTCCACCTTCGACGAGGTGGTCCGGCTCGCCCGGGAGGTCGAGGCGGCCGGCGCCACCCTCATCAACACCGGCATCGGCTGGCACGAGGCCCGGATCCCCACCATCGCCACCTCGGTGCCGCGCGGCGCCTACGCCTGGGTCACCAGGAAGCTGATGGGGAAGGTCGGGATCCCGCTGGTCGCCACCAACCGGATCAACACCCCCGAGGTCGCCGAGGAACTGCTCGCCACCGGCCACGCCGACCTGGTCTCGCTGGCCCGGCCGATGCTCGCCGACCCCGCCTTCGTCGCCAAGGCCGCCGCCGGCACCCCCGAGGCGATCAACACCTGCATCGGCTGCAACCAGGCCTGCCTCGACCACACCTTCAGCGGGCGGATCACCTCCTGCCTGGTCAACCCGCGCGCCTGCCACGAGACCGACCTGGTCCTCGCCCCCACCCGGCTCGCCAAGCGGATCGCCGTGGTCGGCGCCGGACCGGCCGGCCTCGCCTTCGCCACCGCCGCCGCCGACCGCGGCCACCGGGTCACCCTGTTCGACGCCGCGGCCGAGGTCGGCGGGCAGCTGAACGTCGCCCGGCGGGTGCCCGGCAAGCAGGAGTTCGACGAGACGCTGCGCTACTACCGGCACGAACTCGCCCGCACCGGAGTCGAGTTGCGCCTGGGGGCGACGGTCGGCGCGGAGGAGCTGACCGGCTGGGACGAGGTCGTCCTGGCCACCGGCGTCACCCCGCGCGTCCCGGAGATCGACGGCGTCGACCACCCCAGCGTGCTCGGCTACCTGGACGTGCTGCAGGGCGGTGCGGAGGTCGGCGACACCGTCGCGGTGATCGGCGCGGGCGGCATCGGCTTCGACGTCGCCGCGTACCTGACCGACCCCGGCGAGGGCGACTTCCTGGCCCGCTGGGGCGTCGACCGGGCGTACGCCGCCCCCGGCGGCCTGGCCGAGCCCGAGCGGCCCGCGAGCCCGCGCCGGGTCTTCCTGCTCCAGCGCAAGGCCGGCAAGGTCGGTGCCGGGCTGGGAAAGACCACCGGCTGGATCCACCGCACCGAGCTGCGCCACCGGGGCGTGGTCAGCGTCCCCGGCGTCGAGTACCGCCGGATCGACGACGACGGCCTGCACGTCACGGTCGACGGCGAGCAGCGGACCCTCCCCGTCGACACCGTCGTGCTCTGCGCCGGCCAGGAACCCCGCCGGGACCTGCTCGCCGCCCTGCGCGAACGCGGGGTCAAACCCCACCTGATCGGCGGTGCCGACGTCGCCGCCGAACTCGACGCCAAGCGCGCCGTCGACCAGGGCACCCGCCTGGCCGCCGCGCTCTGACCGGCGCGCCGGTGCCCGCCGGCCCCCGGTTCGGGGGCTTCGGCGGGCACCGGGGGAGCGGGGGTCAGTAGATCGAGACCCCGTAGGCGGAGAGGGCCTCGGTGACGGGCTGGAAGAAGGTGGTGCCGCCGCTGGTGCAGTTGCCGCTGCCGCCGGAGGTCAGGCCCAGGGCCTTGGTGCCGTCGTAGAGCGGGCCGCCGGAGTCGCCGCCCTCGGCGCAGACGTTGGTCTGGATCAGGCCGCTGACGGTGCCGCCGTCGGAGTAGCGGACGGTGGCGTTCAGGGCGGTGACCTTGCCGCTGTGCGTGCCGGTGGTGGAGCCGGTGCGCTTGACCGCCTCGCCGACGTACGCGTTGGCGGCGGTGTAGCCGCCGGGGTGGCTGAGCGAGGTGTTGGTGTAGCGGACCAGGGCGTAGTCGTTGCCGGGGAAGCTGGAGCCGGCGGTGGTGCCGGCCACCGTGGTCTGGCCGGAGTTGGTGTACCAGGTGCTCGCGATGTTGCCGCAGTGGCCGGCGGTCAGGAAGTAGTAGGTGCCGCTCTTGACCACGTTGAAGCCCAGCGAGCAGCGGTAGCCGCCGCCGTAGATCGCGGCGCCCGCGGACAGCTTCGGGCTGAAGGTGCCGGGGGTGCGCTCGATCTTCAGGCGGCCGGCGTCGGCCCCGGCGGCGCCGGTCAGGCGGGCCAGGGCGGCCGGGGTGACGCTGCTGTCGGCCGTCACCACGACCTTCCCGCCGGCCGGGTCGGTGTGCCAGGCGATGCCGTTGACGCCGCTGAACTGGACTGAGTCGCTGACCCGGGCCAGGGTGGCGGCGTCGGGCGCCGCCTCGGCGGCCCCGGCGGCGGGCACCGCGAGGGCGGTCGCGGCCGCGAGGGCGGCGGCCACGGCGAGCAGGCGGCCGCCGGTGCGGCGCGGACGGGAAGTGGTGCGCGTGGTCCTCACAGATCTCCTCCTGGGGGAGTGGGAGAGGCCCTGGGGTAGGGGCCGTGAGGCGCGGGCAGGCGGAGACCGGGCCGACCTGGTGGGCCGGTTTTGATCTGATCCTGACAGGCGCTATGGGGGAGTATGCGGACGCCCGGGCGGACGGCGCAAGGCCCCGTAAGGCTTTTCCGTCCGCCGGGTCGGCGGTCAAAGCCCGCGCGGAGGAACGGAATTGACGCCCGCTCCGGCACCCGCCCGGGCCGCCCGGGGCGGGGCGGACCGGTCGGGACCGTACGATCGCCGCATGTCACTGCCGCACGCGATCCTCACCGCCCTGCTGGAGAAGCCGTCCTCCGGGCTGGAGTTGACCCGGCGGTTCGACCGGTCGATCGGGTTCTTCTGGTCGGCCACCCACCAGCAGATCTACCGCGAGCTGGGGCGGCTGGAGCGCGAGGGCCTGGTGCGCGCCGCCGGCCCCGGAGCGGGGCGCGGGCAGCGCAAGGAGTACGAGGTGCTGCCCGACGGGCGGGCCGAGCTGGCCCGGTGGACCGCCCTGCCGCAGGACCCCAAGCCGGTCCGCGACCCGCTGCTGCTGCGCCTGCGGGCCGCCGCCGTGCTGGGCCTGGACGGGCTGGCGGGGGAGCTGGCCCGGCACCGGGAGCTGCACCGGGCGCAGCTGGCCGAGTACCTGGAGATCGAGCGGCGGGACTTCCCGCCCGAGGCGGCGGCCGGCGAGAACCGCCTGCAGCACCTGGTGCTGCGCGGCGGCATCCAGCTGGAGTCGTTCTGGCTGGCGTGGCTGGACGAGGCCCTGGAGGAGGCGGGAGGGGCGGGGGCGGCGGGAGGAGCCGGGGAGGAGGGTGTGGCGGGGCGGGAATAGGGGCGGGTGGCGTGCCGTTGTCGCGAGTGGTTGAATGTTGAATCAACCTCGAAGGAGTTGAGAGCGGTGCAGTTCGGCATCTTCAGCGTCGGCGACGTGACCACCGACCCCACCACCGGGCGTACCCCCACCGAGCACGAGCGGATCAAGGCCATGGTGGCCATCGCGCTCAAGGCGGAGGAGGTCGGCCTCGACGTGTTCGCCACCGGCGAGCACCACAACCCGCCGTTCGTCCCGTCCTCGCCGACCACCATGCTCGGCTACATCGCGGCCCGGACGGAGAAGCTGATCCTCTCCACCTCCACCACGCTGATCACCACCAACGACCCGGTGAAGATCGCCGAGGACTTCGCGATGCTCCAGCACCTCGCCGGGGGCCGGGTCGACGTGATGATGGGCCGCGGCAACACCGGGCCGGTCTACCCCTGGTTCGGCAAGGACATCCGGCAGGGCATCCCGCTCGCCGTCGAGAACTACGCGCTGCTGCACCAGCTCTGGCGCGAGGAGAACGTCGACTGGCAGGGCCGCTTCCGCACCCCGCTGCAGTCCTTCACCTCCACCCCGCGCCCGCTCGACGACACCCCGCCGTTCGTCTGGCACGGCTCCATCCGCAGCCCCGAGATCGCCGAACAGGCCGCCTACTACGGCGACGGCTTCTTCGCCAACAACATCTTCTGGCCCAAGGAGCACTTCCAGCGCCTGATCGAGCTCTACCGCGAGCGCTACGCCCACTACGGCCACGGCACCCCCGAGCAGGCGGTCGTCGGCCTCGGCGGCCAGGTCTTCATGCGGAAGAACTCGCAGGACGCGGTCCGCGAGTTCCGCCCGTACTTCGACAACGCCCCGGTGTACGGCCACGGCCCCTCGCTGGAGGAGTTCACCGCGCAGACCCCGCTCACCGTCGGCAGCCCGCAGGAGGTGATCGAGAAGACCCTCGCCTTCCGCGACACCTTCGGCGACTACCAGCGCCAGCTGTTCCTGATGGACCACGCCGGGCTCCCGCTCAAGACCGTCCTGGAACAGCTCGACCTGCTCGGCGAGGAGGTCGTCCCGGTGCTGCGCGCCGAGTTCGCCAAGGACCGGCCGGCCGGGGTGCCCGACGGCCCGACCCACGCCGCGCGGGTGGCGGCCCGGCGGGCGGAGGAGGTGACGGCCCGGTGAGCGCCCTCAGGCTCGTCGTGGTGACGGCCGGGCTGAGCGTCCCGTCCTCCACCCGGCTGCTCGCCGACCGGCTCGCCGAGGCCGCCGCCCGCGACCTGCGCGAGGCCGGCCGGGAGGTGGACGTCCGGATCGTCGAACTGCGCGAACTCGCCCGGGACGTCGCGGACAACCTGGTCACCGGCTTCCCGCCGCCCGCGCTGGCCGACGCCGTCCGGGCGGTCGAGGAGGCCGACGGGATCATCGCCGTCACGCCGATCTTCTCCGCGTCCTACAGCGGACTGTTCAAGTCCTTCGTGGACGTCCTCGACAAGGACGCGCTCACCGGGAAGCCCGTGCTGATCGCCGCCACCGGCGGCACCGCCCGGCACAGCCTCGCCCTCGAACACGCGATGCGGCCGCTGTTCGCCTACCTGCGCGCCGTCGTCCTGCCCACCGCGGTCTTCGCCGCCTCCGAGGACTGGGGCGCCGACGGCGCCGACGGTTCGCTGGCCGGCCGGATCGCCCGGGCGGCCGGCGAGCTCGCCGAGAGCCTGACCGGCCGGCCCGCCGCCGCCCCCCGGCCCCGGGCGGCCGAGCAGGTCGTCCCCTTCGCCCAGCAACTCGCGGCGCTGCGCGCCCGCTGACACCCAGGAGGAACGGTCATGGAACCCCAGGTCCGCGACAACGCCGAGCAGTCCCGCTTCGAGATCAGCACCGAGGCCGGCCCGGCCGGCTTCGCCGAGTACCAACTCCGCGACGAGGGACGGACGGTGGCCTTCGTGCACACCGTCATCGAGCCCGCCTTCGAGGGCCAGGGCCTGGCCGGCAAGCTGGCCCGCGCCGCGCTGGACACCGTCCGCGAGCGCGGCGCGAGCGTCCTGCCGTACTGCCCGTTCATCCGCGGCTGGATCGCCAAGCACCCGGAGTACGTCGACCTGGTGCCGGAGGCCAAGCGGGCCAGGTTCGAGCTCTAGGCTTCCTCCGCCGGGCCTCGCCGGGGGCGGTACGTCAGGACGGCGTGGGTGGCCAGGCCCAGCAGGAGGCCCCAGAACGGGGCACCGATGCCGAACAGGGTCATGCCGGAGGCGGTGGCCAGGAAGGTGACCACCGCGCCGTCGCGGCCCCGCTCCCGGGTGACCGCGGCGGCCAGGCTGCCCTGGAAGGACGCCAGCAGGGCGACGCCGGCGATCACCGCGACCAGGGCGGGCGGCAGGCCCGTGAACAGGCTGACCAGGACGCCGCCGAAACTGCCGACCAGCAGGTAGAGCACGCCCGCGGACATGCCGGCCACGTACCGCCGACGGGGGTCGGGGTGGCTCTCGGGGCTGGTGCAGATCGCGGCGGTGATCGCCGCCAGGTTGACGCCGGGCGAGCCGAACGGCGCGAGCAGCACCGACAGGCCGCCGGTCGCCCCGACCAGCAGCCGGTCGTCGGGCCGGTAGCCGGAGGCCCGCATGATGCCGAGGCCGGGGGCGTTCTGCGAGGCCAGCGCGACGATGGTGAGCGGCAGCGCCAGGCCGACGGCGGCCGACCAGGAGAACGCGGGGGTGGTCCAGACGGGACGGGTGGGACCGCCGGAGCCGAGGTGCAACGGGAGCCCGACGGTGGCCGCGGCCAGCAGCGCGCCCGCGAGCAGCGCCAGCGGGACGGCGTAGCGCGGCACCAGGCGCTTGGCCAGCAGGAAGACGGCGAAGGTGCCCAGCACCAGGGCGGGGGTGGCGTGCAGTTCGGCGAAGATGCCCGCGCCGAAGGCGAACAGGATGCCGGCCAGCATGGCGTCGACGATGCCGGTCGGGATCGCCCCGACCAGCCGCCCGAACAGGCCGGTCGCCCCGAACAGCGCGACGGCGGCCGAGCTGAGCAGGAACGCCCCGACCGCCTCCGGGTAGGGGTACCCGCCGAGGCTGCCGATCAGCAGCGCCGCCCCGGGGGTCGACCAGGCGGTGATGACCGGGGTGCGGGTCCACCAGCTGAGCAGCAGGCAGGACAGTCCGCTGCCGATCGACACCGCCCAGATCCAGGAGGCGGTGTGCGCCTGGTCCAGGCGCCCGGCGGCGGCCGCGGCGAGCACGACGACCAGCGGGCCGGAGAACGAGACGGCGATGCACACCAGGCCGGCCAGCAGGGCGGGCAGCGAGGCGTCCCGCCGCAGCGAGGGCCGGTCCGGCGGCGGGGCGGGGGAGCCGGCCGGGGCCGGAACGGCGGGAGCGGCGGGCCCGGCGGGAGCGGCGGTCCGGTGATCTGGCATGGGAGCAGTATTCCGTCACCCCGCCACCCCGTCGCCCGCCCCGGCGGAGGCCGGTCGGCGCGGGCCGGGGGCGACCCGCCTGCCCGCCTGCCCGCCGGGGAGGGGCCGGTGTTCTGCCGGGTTTGCCGGGATGTGCCGGAGGGCGGGCGGGGCGTGGACGAACTGCCTGGTGGGGGCTATTGTCGCCGGTCGTGACCTTCTCCATCGTGGCCCGGCAGGGCACCGCTCTCGGTGTCGCCGTGGCGAGCAAGTTCCTGTCCGTCGGGGCGCTGGTGCCCGCCGCCGAGGTCGGCGTCGGCGCGTTGGCGACGCAGGCCTGGGCCAACGTGGCGTACCGCCCGCAGGGCATGGCGCTGCTGCGCAGCGGAGTCGCCCCGGCCGGGGTGCTGGCGGCGTTGCTGGCGGCGGACGAGGGCCGGGCGCACCGGCAGGTGGGCGTGGTCGGGGCGGACGGCACCTCGGTGACGTACACCGGCGAGGAGTGCCTGCCCTGGGCGGGCGGCCTGGCCGGGGACGGGTACGCGGTGCAGGGGAACATCCTGACCGGGCCCGAGGTGGTGCGCGACATGGCGGCGGCCTGGCTGGCCTCCGCCGAACTGCCGTTCGCCGCCCGGCTGCTGGCCGCGCTCGCGGCGGGCGACGCGGCGGGCGGGGACGCCCGGGGGCGGCAGGGCGCCGCGCTGTACGTAGTCGACCCGGGGCGGGGCGTCGGCGGCTGGGGCGACACCGCGTACGACCTGCGGGTGGACGACCACGCCGACCCGGTGGCCGAGCTGGGCCGGCTGCTGGCCGTGCACGAGGTGCTGCACGGGGCGTCCGACCCGGCGTCGCTGCTGCCGCTGGAGGGCGAGCTGGCCGCCGAGGTCGAACGGCTGCTGCGCGGGCTCGGCTACGACTCGCTGGACCGCTGGGCGGGCGTGGAGAACCTGGAGGGCCGCCTCGCCGAGGGCCGGATAGACCCGCTGGTGCTGGACCACCTGCGGTCGGCCGCCGGGGCGTGACGGCCGGCCGCGTGACGGCCGGCCGCGTGGTGGCGGGGCGCCGGCCCCGCTCAGCGGATCAGCGCCTTCTCCAGGTCGGCGATCAGGTCGTCGGGGTCCTCCAGGCCGACCGAGAGCCGCAGCAGGGCCGGGCCCGGCTTGTGGGCGGCGGCGACCGGGCGGTGGGTGAGCGAGGCCGGGTGCTGGATCAGGGTGTCGACGCCGCCCAGCGAGACCGCGTGGGTGATCAGCTCGCAGCGCTCGGCGACCGCCGCGGCGTGCGCGAAGCCGCCGGCCGTCTCGAAGGCCAGCGTGCTCCCGCCGCCCAGGAGCTGGCGTCCGAGCAGCCGCGAGCCCGAGCGGCCCGGGTAGTGCACGGCGGCGACCTCGGGATGCCCGGCCAGCCAGTCGGCGATCCGGGCGGCCGAGGCGGACGCGGCGCGCACCCGCAGCGGCAGCGTCTGCAGGCCGCGGTGCAGCAGGTAGCCGGCCAGCGGGTGCAGCACGGCGCCGGTGACGGCCCGCACCCGGCGCAGCCGGGCCGCCCACTCCGCGGTGCAGGCGACCGCGCCCGCGAGCACGTCGCCGTGCCCGCCGATCGCCTTGGTGGCGGAGTGCAGGACGAGGGTGGCGCCGTGCCGGGCGGGCCGCTGGAGCACCGGGGTGGCGAAGGTGTTGTCGACGAGCAGCGGCACCTCGCCGCAGCGTTCGGCGATCGCGGCCAGGTCGAGCAGGTCCAGGGTCGGGTTGCCGGGCATCTCGACCAGGACCAGGCCGGTGTCCGGGCGCAGCGCGGCGGCCAGCGTGTCGGGGGTGGCCCAGGTCACCTCGGTGCCGAGCAGCCCGGAGTCCAGCAGGTGGTCCGAGCCGCCGTACAGCGGACGCAGCGCGACCACGTGCCGGCGGCCCTCGGCCGAGGCGGCGAGCAGGCAGGCGGAGAGCGCGGCCATCCCGGAGGAGAAGGCCACCGCCTCGGCGCAGCCCTCCAGTTCGGCCAGCGCCCGCTCGAACCGGGCGACGGTGGGGTTCCACAGCCGCTGGTAGACCAGCCCGCCCTCGGCGGGCGGCCGGCCGCCGCCGGCCAGCGCCTGGTAGGCGTCGCCGCCGGCGGCGAGGTCCGGGACGGGGTAGGTGGTGGACAGGTCGAGCGGGGGGACGTGCGTGCCGAGTCCGGCGAGGTCTTCGCGGCCGGCGTGCACGGCTCGGGTGTCGAGTCGGCTCATGGCGCTCGATGGTGAAGTCGAAAGCGTTGAATGACCAGAGTGGCGGCAGATGATTCGGCGGGCCGCGACGCGGTCTTGCGGATGTTCGGCACGGGCCGCCACGCTGGTCGGATGCCGAACATTCCACGGGCCCGCTCGGCGGAGCTCGACGCCGTCGACCGGGCGATCGTCCGGGCCCTGCTGGCGGACGCCCGGACGCCCAACAACGCGCTGGCCCAGCGGGTCGGCATCGCCCCGTCGACCTGCCTGGCGCGGGTGCGGGCGCTGCGCGAGCGCGGGGTGATCTCCGGCTACCACGCGGAGCTGGACCTGCCCGCGGTCGGGCTGCCGCTGCAGGCGATGATCTCGGTGCGGCTGCGGGCGCACACCCGGGAGCAGAACGGCAGCTTCCGCGTCGCCGCGCCCGAACTGCCGGGCGTGCTGGCGGTGTTCCACATGGCGGGCAGCGACGACTACCTGCTGCACGTGGCGGTGGCCGACCCGGAGGCGCTGCGCTGCTTCGTGGTCGACCACCTGACCACCCACCCGGCGGTCGCCCAGACCCGCACCAACCTGGTCTTCGAACGGATCCCCGGCGCCAGGCAGGTGGTCTGACGCCGGGTCGGATCGGTCGGGCGATCCGGCGGGGCGTGGTGCGCGGGGTGGCGGGGGTGGTGGCGAGTTGTGGCCACTGTCCAGCATCCGCCGCCGCAGTCCGGTGCGTTCGGCCTTACCGTACTGGGTATCGGTCATCTGTCCGGTTCGTCACGGGCGGGGCAGGGCTGCCGAGCCCCCACGCGGCCGGACGACGGCGCCCTCCCGCTCCCACCCGGTCGCCCCTGTACGTCGAAGGGACCGACCATGGCCGTCGCGGACCCACCCCAGACCGTGCGCTACCGCCTGAGCCTGGACACCGTGCCCGCGTCCGTGCCCGAGGCGCGCCGAGGCGTCCGCGCCGAGCTGGCCGCCCGCGGACTGGACGCGGACCACCCGCTGACCGACACCGTGCTGCTGGTGGTCAGCGAACTGGTCACCAACGCGGTCCGCCACGCCGCCCCGCGCTCGCCCCGCACCACGCTCCAACTCGACTTCGCGGTAAGGGAACTGACGATCCGGGTGCACGACCGCCATCCGCACTGCCCGCAGCGCCCCGAGGTGCCGCACGAGGACGGCAGCGGCGGCTGGGGCCTGGGCCTGGTGCACGAACTGGCCGCGCTCTCCGGGGGCCTGGTGGAGACCGTCGCGGACCCGGACGGCGGGGGCAAGACCATGCTCGTACGGCTCCCGCTGGACGACTGAGCGCGACCGACGACTGAGCGCGACCGGAGGCCGGACCCGGGCGGGGCCGGGGGTCCCGGACGGGCGCCGGGGGAGGCTGGCGCGGGGCCGGCGCCGCGTCCCGGCGGACGCCGGTTGGGAAGACGATCGTCGGACGACCCCGCAGCCTCCACTCTGCTGCATGCCTGCCGTTATTGCAACTGACTCGCAATAAGGCCGGGCGCCGCCCTCCCGGTGGAAGATCGACCGGAGGTAGCCTGGCAGCGGATGTGGTGACCATGCGAGCGAGCGAAACCCAGGCGTCCGGGACGGCGATCCCCGAGGTCCCGTTCACCGCGCCACCCGGCGCACCGGCCGGCGTCGAAGTCATGACCCTGGCCGAACTGCGCGCCCGCCGGGCCGCCGCGACCGCCCCCGCCGACGGCTTCCACCGCCCCCAGCGGCCCGCCTTCCACCACCTGCTCACCCTCGACCGCGGCACCCTGCGGCACACCGTCGACTTCACCGCGCACACCGTCGAACCCGGCAGCTGGCTCTGGGTCCGGCCCGGACAGGTCCAGCAGTGGGGCGAACTCGGCGACGCCGACGGCACCCTGGTCCTGTTCGAACCCGGCTTCCCCGACCCCGCGACGGTCGCCGCCGCCCGCCTCGACGACCCCTTCGCCGCCGCCGTCCTGCCCACCGCCGGAACCGACCGCGAAGCGCTCGGACACGCCGTGCGGCACCTCCACCGCGAGTACGCCTCCGGCGCGGACCTCCCCGCCGAGGTGCACCGCGCCCTGCTCCGCCACCTGCTCGCCGCGCTCCTGCTGCGCCTCGCCCACCCCGCCGTGCCCTGCGGCGCCGCCGCGACCGAACCCGGCGAGACCTACCGCCGCTTCCGGCAGGCCGTCGAGCACCACTACACCCGCACCCGCCGGGTCGAGGACTACGCGCGCCTGCTCGGCTACTCCCCGCGCACCCTCTCCCGCGCGACGCTCGCCGCGGCGGGCGTGGGCGCCAAGGAGTTCGTCGACCGCCGGGTCGTCCTGGAGGCCAAGCGCCTCCTCGCCCACAGCGAGAGCTCCGCCGCCCGGATCGCCGACCACCTCGGCTTCGCCGACGCCGCGAACTTCGCCAAGTTCTTCCACCAGCGGACGGGGACCACGCCGATCGCCTTCCGCACGGCGGTGCGCGGCACCACGGCCTCCGGGACGGTGGGGTGAGGGGCGACTCCGGCCGGGGCGGGTCAGGGGTCGTGTCGGGGCCGAGTCACCGTCAGGTCCCGATCCGGTACGGATATCGGGCGATCGGTGCCGGTGGGGAGAGGGGCCCTCTAGGGTGCGCTGTGAAGGTCTCGTGAGCGATCGCGCGGCGTTCGCTGTTGACGCGGCAACCGGCCTAGGAGCAAGGAACGTTGGAGACTCTCGGCGAGGGTGACCCGCAGGTCGTGGGGCCGTATCGGCTGCTCGGGCGGCTGGGGGCCGGTGGGATGGGCGAGGTGTTCCTCGGGCGGACGGCCGGCGGGCGGACGGTGGCCGTCAAGACGGTCCGCCAGGAGTTCGCCGCCGACCGGGAGTTCCGGCAGCGCTTCCGGCAGGAGGTGGCCGCGGCGCGGCGGGTCGGCGGACGGTGGACCGCGCCGGTGCTGGACGCCGACACCGAGGGCCCGCAGCCCTGGGTGGCGACCGGCTACGTCGCCGGCCCCTCGCTCTCGGACGCGGTGCGGCAGTTCGGCCCGCTGCCGCCCACCACCGTGCGCGCCCTGGGCACCGGCCTGGCCGACGCGCTGGAGGCGGTGCACGCGCTCGGCCTGGTGCACCGGGACGTCAAGCCGTCGAACGTGCTGCTCGCGCTGGACGGCCCCCGGCTGATCGACTTCGGCATCGCCCGGGCCCTGGACGCCACCTCCGCGCTGACCCGCTCCGGGTACGTGGTCGGATCGCCCGGCTTCATGTCGCCCGAGCAGGCCAAGGGGCGCCCGTCCGGCCCGGCCGGCGACGTGTTCGGGCTCGGCGCGGTGCTGGCCTTCGCCGCCACCGGCCGGGCCCCGTTCGGCGAGCAGGACAGCGCCGCCGGACTGCTCTACCGGATCGTCCACGAGGAGCCGGAACTCGGCGGCCTGGGCGGCGAACTGCTCGACCTGGTGCGCCGCTGCCTGGACAAGGAGCCGGAGCGCCGGCCGACCCCCGCCGCCGTCCGCGACCTGCTGGCCCGCAGCGCCAACGGCGAGACCCGGCTCGGCGAACGCGGCTGGCTGCCCGGCGCGGTCTCCGAGCAGGTGGCGCGGATGGCCGTCGCGCTGCTCGACCTGGAGTCCCGCCCCGAACAGCCGGCCCCGGCCGCCCCGCCGACCGCCCCCCACCAGGTGCCCCCCGCCCCGTACCAGGCGCCGACGGCGCCCTACCAGGGGCCGAACCCGTACCTGGCGCCGACGCCGCCCGGCGCGTACCCGTACCCCGGCGTCGTGCAGCAGCAGCAGCAGCCGCCGCAGCCGTCGGCCGGGCGGAAGGCGGGACCGCTGGTCGCCGTCGGCGTGGCGGCGGCGGTGCTGGCGGGCGTCGGCGTGTGGGCCGCGACCCGGGGGCCGGAGGGGAACGGGCAGGCCTCGGGCAAGCCCAGCGCCTCGGCGGCCGCCGCCACCGGGAAGGCCGCCAGCCCGGCGGTGTCCGCCACCCCGGCCGGGCACGACAGCAAGAAGGCCGAGGCACCGCCCTCGCCCTCGCCGTCGCCCTCCGCGACGGTGGACGAGGACGCGGTCGTCCCGGAGGCGTTCCTGGGCACCTTCGAGGGGCCGACCAGCGCCTCCGGGAACTCGGTCCGGATCGTGGTGCGGTTCACCATCCACCAGGGCGCGGTGGGCGAGGCGCTCGGCTACGTGGAGACCGACGGCGGCCTCGGCACCAACCAGGTCGCCTGCACCAACGAGGCGGCCCTGGTCTCGGCGAGCAGGACCCGACTGGTCTTCCGCGCCCTGCCCGACACCGTCAGCGAGGGCTGCACCGCCCTGCCCGGTGACGGCGTGCTGACGCCCAACCGGGACGGGTCCTTGCACTTCGTCCAGCAGAACTACACGGGCGACCTCCCGCGGAACTCCTGACGGAGGGGCCCCACCAGCCCTCGGCGGCTCGATCCTGCGGTTCCCCCGGGCCCCGGGCGGGGCCTTGCTCCGGCGGGGCCGTGCCCGGTCGGGGCTTTCAGATGGTCGACCAGGTGGGGGAGGCGGCGATGGCGGTGAGCTGGTCGATGGTGAGGACGGGGTCGCCGGGGCGGCCGTCGGGGGTGGTGGAGCTCCAGAGGCGCAGGCCCACCATGGTGCCGTCGGGGAGGAGGGCGTCGACGATGGAGCCGCCGCCGGAGGGGTCCTGGGGGTTGTTGAGGGTGGTGGTGCTGGTGAGGGTGCCGTCGGCGAGGCGGTTGACGCTGCGGTGGGCGGCGCTGAAGGAGGCCTGCGGGTCGGCGGGGTAGCTGCGGCGCCAGCCGGGGGTGACGCTGAGCAGGAGGGGGCTGGTGCGGCCGTTCACGGTGAGGTCGACCCGGATCCGGCCGGGGAGGTCGGTGGCGGTGTGGGCGGTGCCCGGCTGGAGGCCGTTCAGCAGGGGGGTGAGGGCGGCGAGCATCCGGTCCCCGGCGGGGGCGGGCCGGGCCGGGGGGCGGGAGGGGGCGGTGCCGAGCGGGCCGAAGACCCACTGCCACTGCGGGGCGGTCACGATCTCGGTCAACTTCGCCCGGTCCAGCGGGAGTTCCCGGGCGGAGTGGTCGGTGGCGATCTCCTGGACCTGGACCTGGCGGCCGTCGGGCAGGGTGTACGCCACGTTCAGGCTGCGGCCGCCGGCGCCGGCCTCGCCGTAGCCGGTGGTCAGCAGGCGGGAGCCGTCCGGGCGGGTGGCCGGGTCGCAGGTGGCGTTGCCGGGGACGATCGGTTCGTAGCAGAGCAGGCGCTGGGCGTCGGTGCTGAGCGGAGTGGCGACCCGGTCGACGAAGAGCAGCAGTTGGGCCTGCCGGCCGCTGCCGTCGGTGTACCCGAGGTAGGCCTGCGGGACCCGGCCGGGCTCGTTCGGGTCGGGGGCGAGGCCCTGCCCGTCGCGGACGGTGCCGTCCTGGGGCAGCAGCGAGGTCAGGGTGCCCAGCATGAACGCGCTGTCCACCACGGGCGGGCTCGCCGCCGGGGCGGGGGTGCGGGAGGCGCGGTCGGGCAGCAGGACGGGGACGAGCGCGGCGGCGGCGACCAGGGCGACGGCCGAGGCCAGGCCGGCCCGGCGGCGCAGGACGCGGCGGCGGCCGCGCCGCTCGGCGCGCAGGGCGAAGTCGTCGCCGGACACCAGGGGTGCCAGTTCGGCGCCGGCCCGCAGCGCGCGGACGAAGTCTTCTTCGGAGGACGAGGACGAGGGCATGGCGGAGCTCCGTGGCGGGCTGGGAGGGAGGAGGGGTCAGGGCTGGGCGAGGTCGGCGAGCTGGTCGCCGAGGCGGCCGCGCAGCCGTGCCAGGGCCCGGGAGGCGCGGGAGCGGACGGCGCCGGGCGTGGTCCGCAGCGCGGTGGCGGTCTCCTCGACGCCGAGGTCCTCCCAGTACCGCAGGATGAGCACGGCCCGGTCCGGCTGCGGGAGTTCGGCGAGCGCGGCGAGCAGCGCGACCCGCAGCGCCGGGTCGGGCCCGGGGGCGGGCGCCTCGACGAAGGTGTCGGTGACGTGCTCGCCGCTGCTGCGCCGGCGCCGGTGGCTGAGGAAGGTGTTGACCAGGACGGTGCGGGCGTACCCGGCCGGGTTCTCCATCCGGGAGACCCGGCGCCAACTGCCGTACAGCTTGCCGAGCGCCTCCTGGGCGAGGTCCTCGGCCAGGTGGGCGTCACCGCCGGTCAGCAGGTACGCGGTGCGCACCAGGTGGGGAGCGCGGGCGGCCGCGAAGTCCCGGAACTCCGGGGTGCTGCCGTCGGTGCCGCTACGTGTCGGGCTGTCCATGCCCCTCTAACGCGACGGGCCGGGCTTCCTGTCGCACCATCGGCTGAGCGTGCGTCGGCGTGTCGGTCCGTCAGGATGAGCAAAGGGGGACGAAGTGTGACGATGCGGAGGTGACCACCTCCAGCGAAGTCAGCCAGGCAGCCCCACCCGTCCTCGACCGGCGGCAGCGGAACGTCGTGTTCGGCACCATCATGCTGGGCATGCTGCTGGCCGCCCTCGACCAGACCATCGTCGGCACCGCGCTGCCCACCATCGTGGCGGACCTCGGCGGCGCGTCCCACATGTCCTGGGTGGTGACCTCCTACCTGCTCGCGGAGACCGTCACCACGGCGCTGGTCGGCAAGATGGGCGACCTGTTCGGCCGCAAGATCGTCTTCCAGGTCTCCACGGTCGTCTTCATCCTGGGCTCCTTCCTGTGCGGCCTGTCCACCAACATGCTGCTGCTGATCCTCTGGCGGGCCGTCCAGGGCATCGGCGCCGGCGGCCTGATGGTCACCTCGATGGCGCTGATCGCCGACGTCATCCCGCTGCGCGAGCGCGGCAAGTACCAGGGCGCGATCGGCGCGGTGTTCGGCGTCTCCACGGTGATCGGCCCGCTGCTCGGCGGACTCTTCACCGACCACCTGTCCTGGCGCTGGGCGTTCTACGTGAACGTGCCGATCGCGATCCTGGTGGTGATCGCCGCGGCCCGGAACATCCCGGTGGTCAAGTCCGCGTCCCGCCCGATCGTCGACTACCTGGGCATCACGCTGGTCGCGATCGGCGCCAGCGCGCTGATCCTGGCCACCAGCTGGGGCGGCAACGAGTACGCCTGGGGCTCGGCCGTGATCATCGGCCTGTTCGCGGCCGGCGTCGTCGCGCTCGCCCTGTTCTGCTGGGTGGAGACCCGGGCCCCCGAGCCGACCCTGCCGATGCGGCTGTTCCGCAACCAGGTCTTCACGGTCTGCTCGATCCTCAGCTTCATCGTCGGCTTCGCGATGCTCGGCGCGATGACCTTCCTGCCGACCTTCCTGCAGTACGTCGACGGCGACTCGGCGACCGTCTCCGGCGTGCGCACCCTGCCGATGGTGCTCGGTCTGCTGATCGCCTCGATCTTCTCCGGCAACGTGGTCTCCAAGACCGGCAGGTACCGGGTCTTCCCGATCGTCGGCTCGCTGGTGATGGCTGTCGGCCTGTACCTGCTCTCGCGGCTGGACGTCGGCACCAGCGCCTGGCTCGCCAGCGTCTACATGTTCGTGCTCGGCCTCGGCATCGGCCTGTGCATGCAGGTGCTCACCATCGCCGTGCAGAACACCGTCGACTACGCCGACCTGGGCACCGCCACCTCCGGCGTCACCTTCTTCCGCACCCTCGGCTCCTCGTTCGGCACCGCCGTCTTCGGCACCATCTACACCAACTCGCTGAAGACCAACCTGACCGACGCCGTCGCCCGGACCGCTCGGGCCACCGGCGCCGACCCGCAGCAGCTCGCCGCCGCCGCGCAGAGCCCGCACGGCGTCCACCAGCTGCCGCCCGAGCAGGCCGCGCCGGTCGTCCAGGCGTACGCCGACTCGCTGCACACCGTCTTCCTGTGGACCGTCCCGGTCGCGCTGACCGGCTTCGTCGTCGCGCTCTTCCTCAAGCAGGTCAAGCTCCGCGACACCGCCCGGGCCAGCTCCTCCGACATGGGCGAGGGCTTCGCCCAGCCGTCCTCCGGCGACTCGGTGCGGCTGCTCGAACTCTCCGTCGCCAAACTGCTCGGCCGGGTCGGCCTGGACACCGCCCGACAGGTCGTCCACTCCTCCGGCACCCGGCTGGACGTGGCCGGCGCCTGGGCCGTCATGCAGGTCGAGCTGTTCACCCGCACCGTCGGCCACGCCAGCCTCAACCTGGTCGCCGCCCGCCGCCGGATCCCCCCGGAGGTCCTGCAGCCGGTGTTCGACCGGATGGTCGCCGAAGGCTTCCTGGAGGCCCACGACGGCTTCTACCAGCACACCGAGGCCGGCCTGCAGGAGGCCCGGACGATCACCCGCGCCTGGTCCGAATGGCTCAACCAGCGCCTGGAGGAGGACCGCGGCCGCCCGCGCAGCGCCGAACTGCGCGCCGCCGCCGACGCCATCGCCAAACGCATGGTCGCCGAGGACCTCGCCGAGGGCCTCCCCGAGAAGGGCGGCCTGCTGGCCGGCCGGCGCTGAAGCACCCCGCCCCGCCGCGCCCGCCCCGCCCCGTCCCGCATCTTTCGCCCGGGGCGGGGCAGACACGGCTTAGGGTGCCCACCATGCTCCTGTACGTCCTCGCCTCCGTCTTCCTGCTGCTGTTCGGCGTCGGCATGCTGCGCGACCGGCGCCGCTTCGGCAACGCCGTGTTCCTCGGCCTCTCCGTCACCCTGTTCACCCTCGCGCTGCTCGCCACCCTGCACCGGGCCGACTCGGTCGCCGCCGAGGCGCTGCTGATCGTGCTGGTGCTGGTCCCCGCGCTCGGCAGCCTGGTCCTCGCCGGGCTGCTCATCGCCAACGGCCTGCGGATGGTCCGCCGGGAGGGCCGCCGCCCCGCCAACCTGCTCGCCCTGCTCTGCGGCCTCGGCATCCTGACCGTCTTCGCCCTCCTGCTGGCCGCCACCCGGGCCGACTCGCCGACCCTGGTGGCGGTCGCCCGCACCGTCTTCGTGGTCGCCTGCTACCTGTCCTTCCTCTTCGCCTGCTTCGTCGGCTACGCCTACCTGTACGGCCGGCTGGTCCCCCGGGAGGACGTCGACTACGTGGTCGTGCTGGGCGCCGGCCTGCTCAACGGCAACCGCATCCCGCCGCTGCTCGCCAGCCGCCTCGACCGGGGCCGCCGCCTGTACGAGCGGCAGGTCGCCCGCGGCCGCTCCCCGCTGCTGCTCGTCTCCGGCGGCAAGGGCACCGACGAACAGCTCCCCGAGGCCGACGCGATGGCCGACCACCTGGTCGAACGCGGCTTCCCCGCCGACCGGATCGTCCGCGAGGACCGCTCCCGCACCACCGAGGAGAACCTGCGCTTCAGCCACGCGATCATGGCCGCCGCCGACCCCGACTACCGCTGCGTCGTCGTCACCAACAACTTCCACGCCTTCCGGGCCGCCGTGTTCGCCCGCCGCGAGGGCGTCCACGGGCACGTCCTCGGCTCGCCCACCGCCGCGTACTTCTGGCCCAGCGCGACCATCCGCGAGTTCGTCGCGCTGCTCGTCGTCTACCGCTGGGCCAACCTCGCGGTGGTCGCGCTGCTGGTTGCCGAGTCGCTGAGCTTCTAGGCCCCCGGACCGGCCCTCAGGTGGTGCGCAGGGCAGCGGCGGCGGCGCCGACCAGGCCCGCGTCGGGGCCGAGGCGGGCGGGGTGGAGGTGGATGCCGCGGGTGAAGGGCAGACCGGTGTAGAGCGAGAGGTGGCGGGCCAGGGGGTCGAAGAGGAGCGGGCCGGCCTGGGCGACGCCGCCGCCGATGACGACGGCCTGGAGCTCGACCAGGGCGGCGGTGCCGGCGATCGCGGCGGCCAGGGCGCGGGCGGCGAGGTCGAAGGCGGTAAGGGCGGCGCCGTCGCCGGTGCGGGCGGAGGCGGCCACGGCGCGGGCGGTCAGCGGGCCGCCCTCGGTGGGGCGCCAGCCGGCGGTGCGGGCGTGGCGGACGATCGCGGGGCCGCTGGCCAGGCCCTCCAGGCAGCCCCGGCTGCCGCACGGGCAGGGCTCGCCGTCCCACCGGACGCTCACGTGGCCGATGTGCCCGGCGTTGCCGCTCGGGCCGGGGTGCACCCGGCCGTTCAGGACCAGGCCGCCGCCGACACCGGTGGAGACCACCATGCACAGCGCGTCGCGGTAACCGGCGGCGGCGCCCAGCCAGTGCTCGGCCTCGGCGAGCGCCACCCCGTCGCCCAGTAGGCGGACCGGCCGGTCGGCCCGTTCCGCGATCCGCCGCACCAGCGGGAAGCCGCGCCAGGACGGGATGTTGACCGGGGAGACCGCGCCCGCCGCCGCGTCGACCGGCCCCGCGCTGCCCACGCCGACCGCCGCGACGCCGGGCCAGGCCGGGTGCCCGGCCAGCTCGTCCAGCACCCGGGCGACGCCCGCGAACACCGCCTCGGCGTCCCCGTCCGCCGCCGTCGGGCACTCGGCGCGGGCCAGCAACTCGCCGCTGCCGGTGACGATCGCGCCGGCGGTCTTCGTTCCGCCGAGGTCGACGGCGGCCACCAGCGGGGAGGGAATGCCGGTCACGGTGCGCACCTCCTGACATGTCCGACTCCGGGTGACTTGTCGGACTGGCCAGGCTACCGGAAACCGCAGGTCAGCGGCGGGGTGCGGCCGGTGCGGCCGGTGCGGTCGGCGTGGTCGCGCGCCGGGCGGGCCGACCGCCGGGCGGTCACTCCGGGAGCGCGGTACCCGTGCGGGCGGCGGCGGCCAGCGCCTCGGCGGCGGCCCGGCCGGCGGCGAGGGCGCGCGGGCCGGTGGCGGGCACGCAGCGTCCGGCTTCGGGGGAGAACTCGGCGCCGATCACGCCCGCGTGGTCGGTGGGCAGTTCGCGGTGGGTGGCGGGGTGGCCGTGGGCGAGGAGGGCGGCGTGCAGGGCGCGGGAGCCCCCGGGCGGGGCGATCAGGTCGCCGGCGCCGTGCAGCAGGTGGACCGGGACGTCGCGGGCGGCCGAGCGCAGGTCGTCGAGCGGGACGCCGCCGGTGCTGCGGGCGGGGGTGTCGTACGAGCCGGCCAGGCCGACCACCGCGCACGGGCGGAACCCGTCGAACCCGCCCGGGGCCAGCCCGGCGCCGACGGCCGCCCGGGCCCCCAGCGACCAGCCGGCCAGGGCGAGCGGTACGGGCCCCGCCAGTTCGCGGGCGAACGCGGCCGAGGCGAGCAGGTCGGCCCGGCCGCCGTCCGGCGCGTGCGGACGCCAGTCCGGGACGACCACCAGGACGCCGAGCGCGGCGGCGGCCCGGGCCAGCGGGGCCAGCACCCCGCGCTCGTCCGCGCCCCGGCCGTGCCAGAGCAGCACGGCGGGCGGCCGGCCGGGCCCGCCGGACGGAGCGGCGGGGCGGTGGACGTCGACGGGCCGGCGCTCGGGGCCGTAGCCGAGGGTGGTGACCGTGGTCGGGCTCATGGGGGCAACGATGCCAGGCCGGGCGGCGGGGGCGTCAGGGGGCGGGCGAGGTGACGCCGCCGATCCGGGTGGCGGTGAGGGCGGCGCGCAGCCGGCGGTAGGCGGGGGCGTCGAAGTGGCCGGCCCGGGGGTGCAGGACGGTGGCGGCGGAGAGGGCGACCGCGTCGGGGAGGACGGCGGGCCAGCCCGCGTTGCCGGAGAGACCGGCGGCGAGGGCGGCGACCACCGAGTCGCCGGCGCCGGTGGGGTTCCCGGTGACGGCGGCGGGCGGGGCGCAGCGCCAGGCGCCCTGGCGGTCGACGGCGAGCAGGCCGTCCGGGCCGAGCGAGGCAAGGACGGACTCGGCGCCGCGCCGGATCAGCACCCGGGCGGCGTCGCGGGGGTCGGGCAGGCCGGTGGCGGCGGTGAGCTCGGCGGCGTTCGGCTTGATCACGGTGGGGCGGGCCGGGAGCGCGGCGAGCAGCGCCGGGCCGTCCGCGTCGAGCACCACGGGCAGGTGGAACTGGCGTCCCAGCGCGACGAGTTGGCCGTAGCCGTCGGCGGGCGCGCCGGGCGGCAGGCTGCCGGCCAGCACCAGGACGGAGGCCTGCGGCAGGTGGCGGGCGGTCTCGCCGAGCAGGGCGTCCCACTCGGCGGCGGTGAGCGCCGGGCCGGGCTCGTTGAGCACGGTGGCGTCGGCGCCGTCCGCGACAGTGACGGTGCGCCGGGTGTCGCCGGTGACCGGCACCTCGGCGTGGTCCAGCCCGGCGGCGGCCAGGTCGGCCCGGACGCTCTCCCCGGTCGGCCCGCCGAGCGGCAGCACGCACCGGGCGGGCCGGCCCAGCGCGGCCAGCACCCGGGCCACGTTGACGCCCTTGCCGCCGGCCTGGGCGACCACCTCGGCGACCCGGTGGCTGGTGTGCGGGCGGAAGCCGGGGACGGCGTAGGTGACGTCCAGGGCCGGATTCGGCGTGACGGTGAGGATCACGGCGGACGCCCCCCAAGGTGTTCGTCGTTCGCCGGGCGGGGCCGGCGGAGCTGGCGGTGGACTGAGCTGAGCTGACTGAATCTGCATGATCATATCGGGTTTCGCGCAGCTTCGAGCAGCAATGGGGGATTTGTGAAGGTTCGGGCGGCGGGGTCGGGGGTGGGGGTCCGCAGGGCCGGACGGGGCGTTAAGTTGGCTGTACATCTTTTGGGGCTGTCGGATAGGTCGGAGGGGGAGCCGGTGACCCAGGGCGCCGTCCCGGTGGTGGTGTTGGCCGCCGCGCTGCTGCACGCCGTGTGGAACGCGCTGGTGCACGGCGTGCGGGACCGGCTGGCCGGGGTGGCGCAGATGAACCTGGTCTTCGTGGCGTTCGGCGGGCTGCTCGCGCTGTTCGTCCCGCTGCCCGGACCGGCCGCGCTGCCCTACCTGCTGGGCTCCGCCGCGCTCCAGACCGGCTACCAGTTGCTGCTGGCCCGGGCGTACGGGCTCGGCGACTTCGGGCAGCTCTACCCGATCGCCCGCGGCACCTCCCCGGCGGTGGTCGCCCTGCTGGCCGCCACCGTCCTGGGCCGCCCGCTGCCCGCCGGCCAGGTGGTCGCCGTCGCCGTCATCTCACTCGGCCTGGCCGGGCTGGCGCTGGTCGGCGGCGCCCCGGGGCGGTCCCGACTCCCGGCGATCGGGGTGGCGTTGGGCAACGGCACGCTGATCGCCGGCTACACCGTGGTGGACGCGGGCGGGGTGCGGGCCGCGGACTCGGCGGCCGGGTACATCGCCTGGATGTTCGTCCTGCAGGGCCTGGCCGTGCTCGCCGCGGTGGCCGCCGTCCGCCGCCGCACCCTGCTGCCCGCCCTGCGCGAGGGGCGGGCGGTCGGCGTCGCGGGCGGCCTGATGTCGCTCACCGCGTACGGGCTGGTGGTCTGGGCGCAGACCGTCGGCGACCTGCCGACCATCGCCGCGCTGCGCGAGACCTCGATCGTGATCGCCGCCCTGATCGGCGCCCTGGTGCTGCGCGAACGCCTCGGCACGCTGCGGCTGGCCGCCAGCGCGACCGTGCTGGCCGGCATCGCGCTGCTGGAGTTCGCGCACTGAACGGGTGGGCCGGGTCAGCCCAGCGACTCCAGGGCTGCACCCAAGTGGTGCGCGGCGGTGGTGAGTTGGCCGTGGGTCTCGGCGGCGGCGTAGCTGACCCGGACGCGCGGGGCGGGTTCGGCGGTGAAGTAGTTCGGGCCGGGGGAGAGCGCCACGCCGTGCCGCAGCGCGGCGGCGGTGAAGGCGGCCGGGTCGAGCTGGGCGGGCAGCGGCAGCCACAGGTGGAAGCCGCCGCGCGGCAGCCGGGCCGGCAGCAGGGTCGGGGCGCGCTGGGCCAGGGCGGCCGCGAACAGCTGCCGTCGGTCGGCCAACTCGCGTGCCAGCGTGCGCAGGTGGCGCGTCCAGTCGGCGGCGGTGACCAGTTCGAGCGCCGCTTCCTGGAGCGGGCGCGGGACGAAGAACGAGTCCACCGCCTGGACGGCCCGCAGCCGGGCCAGCGCCGGGCCGCGCGCCACCAGCGCGCCCACCCGCAGGCTCGGCGAGGCCGCCTTGGTCAGCGAACGGACGTGCACCACCGTGCCGTTCGGGTCGTCCACGGCCAGCGGGGGCGGCAGTTCGCCCGCGTCGGCGTGCGCCAGCAGCCGGGCGAAGTCGTCCTCGACCACGAACGCGCCCGCGCGCTCGGCCGCCGCCAGCACCGCCCGCCGCCGCTCGACCGGCAGCACGGTGCCGGTCGGGTTCTGGAACAGCGGCTGGCAGACGAACAGCCGCGCCCCCGTCGCCGCGAACGCCTCGGCCAGCCGTTCCGGGAGCACCCCGTCCGCGTCCACCGGCACCGGCACCGGGCGCAGGCCCGCCGCCCGGGCGATCGCCAACAGGCCCGGGTAGGTGGGGGATTCGACCAGGACGGGTGCCCCGGGCGGGGCCAGCGAACGCAGCGCGCAGGTCAGCGCGCTCTGCCCGCCCGCGGTGACCAGCACCTCCGCCGCCGTCACCCCGCCGCCCAACTCGCGGGCGAACCAGCCGCGCAGCTCCGGCAGCCCCTCCAGCGGCGGCCGTCCCCACGCGCCCGGCCGGCGGGCGGCCCGGGCCAGTGCGCCCGCCAGCGCCCGCTCCGGCAGCAGCGCCGCGTGCGGGTAGCCGCTGTTCAGGTCGACCACCTCCGGCGGGGCCAGCGCGAGCGCGGCCAGCACCCCCGAGGCGTCCACCACCCGGGCCGGCGGCGCGCCCGCCTCCGCGCTGAGCGCCACCTCCTGCCAGGAGAAGTCGCCCTGCCGCGCGGGCGCCGGGCGCGGCTCGGCCCGGAACACGCCCGCGCCCGGCCGGGACACCACCACGCCCTCCGTGACCAGCTCCCGGATCGCCCGGGACACCGAGACCGGGCTGACCCGGTAGCGCTCCACCAGCTCCCTGCTACTGGGGATCCGCTCCCCGGGCGAGTAGCGCAGCACGGTGGTGCGCAGCGCGTCCGTCAGCTCCTGCACGCTCATCGAGGGCCCTTCCGGCGACCGGGCGGCAACTGCTACCGTCCTGTATGTCAGCACACGATAGCGCTACTGGACTCCGCTCGATAGCGGTCGGGACGGCCGGGACGCACCGGACCGGCGGCACCGCGCAGGCCGCCCTCGGGGTGCTCGCCTTCTCGTTCAGCTTCCCCGCCACCGCCTGGGCCCTGGAGGGCTTCGGCCCCTGGACGGTCACCGGGCTGCGCGGCATCCTCGCCGCGCTGCTGGCCGGCGCCTGCCTGCTCGCCACCGGCGCCCGCGTCCCGCCCCGCTCGGCCTGGCCCGGCCTGGCCGCCGTCGCGGTCGGCTGCGCGGTCGGCTTCCCGCTGCTCTCCACGCTCGCGCTGCGGCTCTCCTCCACCGCGCACTCCGCCGTGGTGATCGGCCTGCTGCCGCTGGCCACCGCGGCCGTCGGCGCGCTGCGCGCCAAGGCCCGGCCGCCGCGCGCCTTCTGGCTGGCCGCGACCGCCGGGGCCGCCGCCGTGCTCGCCTTCACCGTCCGGCAGAGCGGCGGCGCGGGCCTGACCACCGCCGACCTGTACCTGTTCGGGGCGCTGCTGGTCTGCGCGTTCGGCTACGCGGAGGGCGGCCGGCTGGCCCGCGAGATGCCCGGCTGGCAGGTGATCGGCTGGGGCGTGGTCGCCGCGCTGCCGGTCACCGCGCTCACCGGGGTGCTCGCCCTCGCCGTCGAGCCCGTGCACTGGAGCTGGCACGGCGTCACCGGGCTCGGCTACCTGGCCGCGGTCTCGCAGTTCGGCGGCTTCGTGGTCTGGTACCGCGGGATGGCCGCGATCGGTGTCCCCCGCGCCAGCCAACTCCAGCTCGCGCAGCCGCTGTTGACGCTCTGCTGGGCGGTGCTGCTGCTCGCCGAGACGCTGCCCGCCAGCGCCGTGCCGACGGCGCTGGCGGTGGTCGCCTGCATCGCGGTCACCCAGCGGGCCGGACGGGCTACGCGGTGAGGGCGCAGTAGAGGTGCTGGCCGTCCTGCTTGGCGCGGCGCGCCAGGACGCCCAACTGGTGGATCAGGCGCATGAGTTCGACCCGTTCGACGTGCTTCATCTCGTCGGTGCGGCCCCACTGGGTGGTGAGCTGGGGGAGCCGCTTGCGGTCGATGTCGGCGAGGGCGTCCCGGGTCTCGTCGGGGAGTTCGACCACCCAGGGGCCGGTCATCCAGGGGTCCTCGAAGTCGACCGCGGTGGCGGGGGCCTCGGGGTGCCAGGGCTGCAGGCCGGTGGGCCACACGGAGCGGTCGGGCGCCTCCTTGACCGGGCTGCCCTCGCCGCGGAGCGCGACCACCAGGTGGGGGAGGGCGACGGTGGGGTCGACCCCCTTGGCGCGGACGGATTCGAAGGCCTCGGCGGCCGGGCGCTCCCCGACGGCCATCACCTTCTGGACGGCGGCCTGGTCGGCGGCCCGGAAGTAGTCGGTCTGCAGGTCCATGTCGCACGCTCCCCTTCGTTCGGCAAGGGGCCCAGTGCATCACAGTCGCCGCCGCCGCGGGGGCCCGGTCGCCGTCCTGTGACCTCCCTCGCACCGGCCGGGGAGGCGTTCCGCCGCGGAGGGTCCGGGTACCGGCTTCCGGGGGTGGAGCGGGGGGGGGGGGGGGCCCCCCCCCCCCCCCCCCCCCCCCCCCCCCCCCGCCCCCCCCCCCCGGGGGCCCCCCGCACGGGACG